>NZ_JAKMQS010000003.1:0-136636 GCF_025771685.1 Campylobacter sp. IFREMER_LSEM_CL2194 | reverse complement strand
TTTACATGATACCTAAAAAATTTGTTAAAATAGAACAATTTACTTTAAATGCAAATGGGAAAATTGACAGGAAGGTTTTGAGTAAATTTGTTTAAGAATTTTTCACAAACACATGATAATGGTTTTTTATTACATAATTGCTATGAATACAAAGAAAGTTTTTTAAAACATGCAATTAATAATAATTATTTTTTTCAACAAGAAAATAATAGTTTCTTTTTTCTAAATAAAAAACTTTTGTTTTACTTCATTAATGAAATAAAACAGTACAACTTAAAACCATCTTTTATAAGACTTATCGGAAATCAAGAAAAATATTTTGAAAAACATCAATTATTTCTAAAGCTTAATAATTTCAAGTGTTTTCAGGTATTTAAACAAATGATACTAAAGAATGAAAATTTAATACCTATTGAATTTGATTTCATAAAAAAACCAACCATTGATGAAACTGCAGAATGTTATGACTTTTTAAATAATAACTTTGAATACGAATTTAATCTTTTTTATCAAAAAAATAATTTCAAAAAACATATTAATAATATTTTATACTATAAAGAAAATGGCAAAATATGCGGAGTATTGTTATATTCCAATATTTTAAACAATGCTATCTTGGATTATATTGCGGTAAAACCAAACCTCAAATACAAAAATGTAGCATTTGCCTTGTTAAATCACTTCTTCTTAGAAAACACAAAAGCAAAATTTTATAAACTATATGTTGATATTAATAATACAAAAGCTATAAAGTTTTATAAAAAATCTAATTTCAAATTTAATAAAACAGAAATCAGATTCTATAGGAATTTTCATGAACTTTAAGAAAATTTATTTGATAGGCGAAGGTAGAATAGCTAAGGAGTGCTTAAAAATAGCACACAATTTTTTCAAACAAGAAGTGTTACTTATCACACTAAAAAATAAAAACGAATTGGATGTTTTCTTTGAGAAAATATCTAACTCTCTTATTTTAAGTGTGAATAATTTTTATATTTTTCAAAAAAAATGTGTTGAATCAAATTTCATCATTAACTATCATAATTCACTACTTCCAAAATACAAAGGAAGAAATGCACATATATGGGCTATATGGAACCAAGAAAATATAACAGGAATCACTTGGCATAAGGTTGATTGCACTATAGATACAGGAGATATCATCTTGCAAAAAGAGATAAAAATAACTAACTCGCTAACAGCTATAAAACTACTCCAAATGCAGCAAAATTTAGCCATCAATTCTTTTGAGGAATGTTTAAAGAATATAAAAAATTCTTTTCCTCAGCCAAAAATTATTTCTGTGGTTAGGGGGGGGGGATATTCACAAAATAAGTCAACTACCTAATAATGGTATTTTAGATATATCTTGGAACATCCCAATCGTAGAAATATTTTTAAGAGCAATGGACAATGGCAATCTTACTCCTAAAACTAAAGTAAAAATAAACGATATGATGTATGATATTTCATTTTATGAAATAAACCATCTTGAAATAATTTTATTTTTAAGTAATAATATAAAAATAACAATTCCAAAGGAATAAAATGCAACAAATTCAAGAATTTTTTAATAAAATAGACAGAAGCGATATAAACGAAACTATGCAAAATTTACTTAGTGATGACATAATAGACAGTATTGACATCATGGCTTTAGTAGCTGAAATAGAAAAATACTATAAAAAACCACTAAAGGCAGATTTTATCAAAGCGGAAAATTTTGAAAGCTTCAAAAATATTAAAGAGATGTTAGAAATAGCAATGCAATGAATTTAGAAACTGCTAATCATTTCATTAAAGCTGTCAGTATTGTTTTGCCTAAAAATCCACTCCACAAAGAAGATAGATTAAAGCTTTGCAATATAAATGAAAGAAAGTATCAACTTTTGCAAGAAAACTCAGGAATTTTCAATCATTTTATAAGTGATAATTCAACATACGCAAGTGATTTAGCAACACAAGCATTAGAGGAGCTTTTCTCAAAAGATATACTCAAAAAAGATGAAATTTGATCTACTAGTTTTTACAAGCTTTACACCGGATTATTTAGCACCAGCTTGCACTAGTTTAATCCACAAAAATTTAAATTTAAGTAGCCATACTTTATGCTTAGATGTATTAGGCTTTTGCCCTGGATTTTTACAGAGTTTGCTTCAAGTGTTTTTAGCTTTAAATCAACAGAACATAAAAAAAGCTATTTTAATGCGCCGGTGTAAAAAGTAAAGCGATTGACGCTCAAAAAGATAAAATTACCTTTTTAAATAATAGCGATAGTGCAAGTGCGATTTTAATAGAAAAAAATACCAATTCTAAAGAAAAAAGCTGTTTTTCTCAAAAAGTTTTTTCTACTCAATGTGTAGAAGAAACTTTACCCTATGGTGGACTTAGATTAGATAGTCTGAATATTTTGAAAGTCAACAACAATTTGACTTTTTCTTTTATTATGCAAAACTATCCAACATTTTTTCAAGAATTTTTTGAACATTTCAATCTAGAAAAAACTAATTTCGATGAATTTTTTATCCACTCTTCTGATAATTTTTCAAAACAAAAACTATATGAGAGACTAAATTTAAATTTTATCCAAGATAATATTCTTAAAAACTATGGAAACACTACTATAAATAAATTACCTCTAGAATTAGCTTCATATACTGGGGGGGGGGATAAACAAATTTTCCTTGGAAGCTTTGGAACAGGTATCACCCTTAATGCATGTAGCCTAAAAATAAATTTTGATAAACTTCAAAGTTTTATCAAAGTCGTGTAATTTTAAGCTCAAATCGATCTTTAAAATCTTTAAAAGTAAATATCTTATCTTTGCAAGGATAAGATATGCTATTTTCTCTCATATTAAATGTTTTATTTTTTAGTTTTTCAAGCAATATAGGTAATTCTTTTTTAAATAAAGCCCTATCTGTCATTCTCAAACCATGCTCTAAGCTCTTTATATATCTACCATCTACATCATTCTCATCTTTAACAATATGCAAAGTTGTATCAAATCCAAGTTGTTTGCAAAATTCATAAAAATTACTCTTATGTTCCACTGGAGCTCCCTCATCTTTTGCGCTATGATAACTGATAAATATTGTATTTTGATTTTTTTCATTTTGCAAACTTAGATGCTTTGAGTTTAAAAGAACCCTTATCATATAATTATCATCACTTAAAAAATACGGAGAGCTTTCATCTCTAGTCCAGTATTTTTTTACAAAACATAATAAAATATAATTATCACCTCTAATAGCAAATTCACCGCACTCACTTTCTCTGCCTAACAAATGAGGCAAATGAGGCAATGTCACTCCTGAATTATCTATCACTCCATCTACATACCAAGGAGCTATTTTAGCACACATTAAAGCTAAATAACCTCCATATGACCCCCCCCCGTAAATTTTTGGTAAAGATTTAAATTGAGGATAATTTTTCATAATATCTTTTAAGGCATTGATATGATCAATAGCTGCCATAATTCCATAATTTTGATATTCGTTATTTGGCAATACAAAATCACAAGAAAGATTTATCAAAAAGTCTTTTTTCAGTCTTCCTTCGTGTTTTATTTGTTTAGATCTTTCATCAAGCTTTCTTATACAATTTTTAAAATTGCTTTTTTCATAGTCATAAATTTCCATATCACAAATTTTTGCTATTTCACAAAAACTTTCCCAATCTTTTTCATTTGGCATAAAAATCGGATTATATTTCTCATCTATAGAAGGTCTAGCGCCAAAACAATGATAAAAAACATTTACAACAATAATATTAAATTTTTTAGCAAGATATTCTCTATCAAAATCTAAAAATGAAATATTTGCATTAGCTCCAAAACCACCTATAATAAAAACTATTGCCTTCATAGTTTTTTCATCATCATAAGTGATTCTATACTCTAACTTACTTTCTCTTTTTATATTTAATTCTACATCATCACAAGAGTCTATGAAATAAGTTTCATTTTTAAGCATGTTAAGCCTTATATTTGCATTTTTTAAGTATTATTATAACTAAAAAGTAAGGAGCTAGATGTGAATATTAACTTTGAAGATATTCAAAATATGTTTAATGCAATCAACAGAAGTGATATCAATGAAAACAGTCGCAATTTAGTGGATGATGACGTTATTGATAGCATGGATATGATGAGATTGATCTTAGAAATAGAAAAATTTATTGGAAAAAGTTTAGATGCTAAATATATAACTCCAGATAATTTTGAAGATTTTTCTACAATAAAAAATATGCTTGAGAAAGTTATATAATCTCAAGCACAAATTTATCGCCCTTATCTTTAAAAGTAAAAACTTTATCCTTGCAAGGATAGCTTATGCTATCTTCTCTCAGAATGAAATTTTTGTTTTTAAATTTTTCTAGTATCTTTGGAAGTTCTTTATTAAATAATGATTTGTCTTTTATTCCGCATCCATGTTCTAAATTTTTAGCAAATTTACCATCAATATCAGTTTCTTTTATCAAGTTGAAATCTACTTGATAATTTAAAATTTTTAGCAATTCCATAAAATAACTTTTATTCTCACAAGAAGTTAACAAATCCTTAGAGCTATGATAACTCGTATAAAATATATTTTTGTTTTTTTGAGCTTGTAAAATCAAATGTTCTTTATTTAATAAAGTTCTAATAAGAAAATGTTCATCTTTAAAACAACAAGGAGATGACTTATCAGAATTCCAGTATGTTTTTATAAAACAACCTATAATAAAACTCTTATAATTATAATATATATCATGAAAATTTAAATCTTTTCCCATGATGCAACCCAAAATTAGTGTTGCCTCACCAGAATTATCTACCACTCCATCAACATACCAAGGGGCTATTTTAGCAATCAATAAAGAAAGGTAACCTCCATAAGAACATCCACCATAAATTTTAGGTAATTTACCAAAGATAGGAAATTTTTTACACATATCCTTTAAGGCATTTATATGATCAATGGCTGCCATAATACCGTAATTTTGATATTCATCATTTGAAGGTGACAGAGTTGAGTTTATACAAAATTTAAAATCGTTGGACAATATATTTTTTGATTTATAAAAATCAATCAAAGACTCCAAAGAAGCAATTTGATTTTGTATATTTTCTTTATTAATATCTTCAGAAAACACAAAGCCTTGTTTGTTTAACTGTGCTTTAAAATACTCAACATCTCTATCATCATATGAAAAAGAGGCGCTGTAATTTTTATCTTTACTATTAATTCTACACCCAAAACAATGATACAAAACATTAACAGCTACAACATTAAATTTCTTGGCGATAAACTGTCTATTAAAGTCCATTACTTGCAGGTCAACATTTATTCCATATCCCCCTATGATAAAGACGATAGCTTTCATCTCTTTGTCATCATCATAAGTTATTCTATATTCTAATTTACTTTCTCTTTTTATATTTAATTCTACATCATCACAAGAGTCTATGAAATAAGTTTCATTTTTGAGCATAATTCTCTCTAATCATTAAAATAATTTGTAAATTGATCTTGATACCGCAACTCTAGATTATCATATATATCTTGAATTTTATCAATAAATTTGTCATTTCTATATGCTTGCATAGTCATAGAATTGATCTCTTGAAAAGCAAAAAAATCAAATTTTTCCTCATGCGTTAATTCTTCAAGATAAACTACTTTTCCATAATGATCATAAGTATATTGTTTAAGAGTTTCTTCTACTACCTCAAGTACCTTAAATACAAATATCATTATAGGTTCTTTTCTTAATACCTGTGTGCTTTGCTCAAACTCTCTTAAAAACTCATCATTTTTTCTATGGGTTATGGTACAATAGTGCTTTTTGGCATCTTTATAAAATATATCAAATAAAGCACAAGGTTTAACCCCTAAAAAATTTCCCTCATAATCAACCTGAGGATAATAAGGATAAAGCTTGCATATCAAAGGTCTAAGACCATGAGGATCACAAAGTCCATTTAAATCACATTTTGCAAAATAAGCATTGATTTTTTTTCCATTTTTTAAAGTAAAGGTGTTAACTTTTCCATTTTCTAAATATGTGTTACCAGCTTGTTTTAGTGAAAGATATTCAACTTCAAGCATAGGCAATATCACCGCACTAGATTTATTAAATTTAAAATATTGTGCATGAATATTATGACAACATCCACCATTACATGTTTTATAACATTGTGGTGCAAAAATGAATTCTTTATTTTGCAGTGAGTTAAAAAAATTTTTCATTTATTTCCTTTCTTGTATATTCTAGCTTAATTTTTGTACATCAAGTAATATTTGCTCATTTTCCTCTTTAAAAGTATATATTAAATCATCACACCTGTATGAGATTTCTTTTTTACAAGTTTTGTCTTTTAAAGGTTCTTGTAAAATTTGTGGCAAGTGTTTTTTAATAAGTAGTTTTATAGGTATACCCATACCATGAGTTAAATTTTTAATAAATTTACCATCAACTTGTTGATTATCTGTTATTTTTGTAAATTCAACATCAACTCCAAGTTCTTTTAAAATACTAACATATTCTTCTTTTTCTTCCAAAGGAACATATTCATCAAATTTAGAATGATAAGCGATATATTTTGGATTTGGATATTTTGCTTGTATATTTAGATGATCTTTGTTTAATGTTTCTCTAATAAGTTTTCTAGCAGGTGAAAAATAATAAGGTGATTGTTTGTTTGTAGTCCATAGTGTTTTTTCAGAAGCGCAAAGTCTAATATTGTTAAAATAGTGAAAAGTTCCAAAGCAAAAATACTCAGTATAATCAACTTCCTTGCCAAAGCCTATATATCTCCAAGCATCTCCATCAAGCGTCACATGAGAAGAATTATCAATGATTGCATCTATAACCCATGGAGCTATTTTTGCAGACAATGCGCCCATATAAGCACCATGTGAAACTCCTACCACAATAGTTTTTAAATTACTGTTTTTAAAAATTTTTGTTTTTACATAAAGCAAAGTATTTATCATATCAATCGTTTGCATAATACCATAATTTTGATATTCATTGTTCGTAAGCTGCAAACTCACACTCAAGTCCAAATAATACTCTCTGCTAAAATCCCAGTTATCTTTCTTTTTTTGAATTTCTTTATTAAGATAATTCATAGCAGGATAAAATTCCTCAAAAGTGTTAAGTTTTGATATATTATAGGGAATTTTTATATTGATAGCTTTCAAACTCGCATCAAAAATAAGTTTATCAATATCATCTAAATACCACTTAGCGCCAGTTTGAGGACGGTTACCTATACCATGATAATTTACACTCAAAACTGCCACATTATATTTTGACGCAAAATATTCCATATTAAACTTTAAAACAGGATCTCTTATATCAGCCCCAAGTCCTTGAACAATACACATTATAGCTTCAATTTCTTTTGTATCATCATATATAAGTTGAAATTCTAGTTTACTTTCTCTTTTTATATTTAATTCTACATCATCACAAGAATCTATAAAATAAGTTTCATCTTTGAGCATATTAAGCCTTTTAAAATTAAAGTTAAATTATACTTGCTTTTTTATAAAATTTAAAGATGATTTATGAAAAATATTTGTATTATCCCAGCGCGTGGTGGTTCTAAGCGTATTCCTAGAAAAAATATTATCGATTTTTTAGGAAAACCTTTGATTGCTTATAGCATAGAAAGTGCTTTAAATTCATGTATTTTTGATGATGTGATTATCTCAAGTGATGACGATGAGATTATCGAAGTGGCTTTAAAATATGGAGCCAAAGTTCCTTTTGTGCGCAAAAAAGAACTAAGTGATGATTATGCAAGCTCAACCGCTGTAATCCAAGATGCCATCATCACTCTAGAAAAGCAAGGTAAATTTTATGAAAATGTGTGTTGTTTATACGCTACTGCACCACTTATAGATGAGTTTATTTTGCAAAAAGCTTTTGAGCAATTCAGTCAAGATGAGTGCAAATTTTTATTTTCAGCTTGTGAATTTGAATACCCTATACAAAGAGGTTTTTACCTTGATGAACAAAATAAAGTTTGTATGTTTGATGAATCAAACTATAACAAACGCTCACAAGATCTTACCAAAGCTTATCATGATGGTGGAGCATTTTACTTTGGCAAAAAAGAAGCATGGCTAGAAGAAGATTTTATGTTTAAACCTCATTCTAAAGCCTTTTTACTTCCGAGAAATAAAATTTGCGATATTGATACTTTCGAAGACTTGGAATTTGCTAAAATGCTTTATCAATTACAACACATAAATATCAAAAATTAAGTAATTTTTACGTTTCTCAATTTTTCTATTACTACATAGATAAAATATAAGTTTTTTATTCTTAAAATTAAAGTATAATAAAAATAATTTCTACACAATAAAAGGAAATGCTATGCTACAAAAAAATATCAAAAGCATAAAAACAAAATTAGGTCAAACATTGTCAGCCATTAAAAAAACAAAATACAAAATTATCCAAGGTAATGATAGTTTAGATATAAATTTTCTAAACACCAAGGACAATACTTTTATTTATAAAAATCCTTTAGAAGAATTGAATACTATGCTTAATATATACAATGAAAAATACCGCTTATATCCTGTATTGTATTTTTACGGATTTGGAAACGGAATTTTATACAAAGCCCTTTTGCAAAATCCTCATCATCAAATCATTATTGTTTTTGAAAAAGATTTAGAGATTATCCATAGTGCTTTTAGTATTATAGATTTTAGCAAGGAACTCCAAGAAGCTAAACTTGTAATTGCAAATACAAACTGCTTAAAGATTATTGATTATGAATCAATGTGCAAACAACAACCTATGCTAAATTTTGCAAGAACATACTTTTTGGAACTACATTCTGATTATTACGAAAGATATCATGATGACATATTAAAAGTCAACAACAACATGCTAGAATACTTAAAAAAAGCCACATTGAAATATGGAAATCTACCTCTTGATGCTCTTCAAGGTATTGAACAGTTTACACATAACCTCCCTAAAATATTAACTCATCCAGATTATAAAGAGCTTCTACAAAAAAGAAAAAATTTAAGTGATACTGCTATAATTGTCGCCACTGGTCCTAGCCTTTCTAAACAACTTCCATTATTAAAACAATATGCTAGTAAAGCTACCATTTTTTGCGCAGATAGCTCCTATCCTATTTTAGCCAAGCACAGTATCAAACCAGATTACGTTTTATCTTTAGAAAGAGTAGCTTTAACTAGTGAATTTTTCAATAATGATTTTGGAAAATTTGACGAAGATATAGTTTTTGTTCTTAAATCATACACTCACCCTAATACAATAAAGTATCTAGATAAGAACAATAGAAATTATTTATTAGTTTTTCCTACAGGAGCTTATTTTATTCATTTTATGCAACTACATTCATATGGCTATCTTGCAACAGGATGGAGTGTTGCTAATATGGCCGCAAATTTAGCATTCGATCTTGGCCATAAAAATATTATTCTAATTGGACAAGATTTAGCATACAACAACAATGGAAATTCACATTCAGATGGGCATCTTTATCCTATAAAAGACGAAGCTTATAGACAAGATTATGGAAAGTATGAATGCGAAGCTTATGGTGGTAAAGGCAAAGTCCAAAGTTCTTTTGCTTGGACTCTATTTCGTCAAAATTTTGAAAGCGATATTGTTCGCTTTAAGCAATATGATGTCATCACTTATAATTGTACCGAGGGTGGAGCTAGAATCAAAGGAACCACAGAAAAAACATTTAAATATATATGCGAAAAATTGTTAAAAAAAGAACTAAAAAAGCCTTTTGAAAAACTGTGTGCTCCAGATTTTGATAAACAAAATAAATTAATGATTGAAGCATACTCTAAGATTAACAAAAGCATATCACATTGTCATACTCTAAACGATACTATGCAAACTTATCTATCTAATTTAAAGTGGACCTATCAAAATATTCACGCCAAGGAAAATATTGAATATGCAATCAAAAAAATCGATGAAATCAAACTATATATAGAAAATCTAACAAATATGGAAGAACTTCATGAAACATTATCTCCACTACTTGCTCAATTTGAATTTAATCTTGCTAAAATTTATGTTTTAAACCCTATCAATGAAGATGATGTATATAATAAATCACTTTTATGGATAAAAGAACATATTGACTGGCTTGAGTTAATTATCGCTCATATCAAAGCTCACGAACAAGCCTTGAATAGAGGTATAATTCCTTTACAAGAAACCATTATACAAAGAGGATATGAACATAAAATCAAATGAAAGTTCTTTTTAGAAGCGATAGTTCTAGCACTATAGGACACGGACACATTAAAAGAGATCTTTTGCTAGCTAAACAATACCAAGATGTATCTTTTGCTTGTTTACCACTAAAAGGCTCTTTAATAGATAAAATTCCTTATCCTGTGTATGAGTTAACAAGTGCTAGCATATATGAACTCATCAATCTCATCAAAAAGGAAAAATTTGATCTTTTAATCATTGATCATTATGAGATCACTGCAGATGATGAAAAACTCATAAAATTAGAAACAGGAGTTAAAATTCTTAGCTTTGATGATGAGATAAAAGAACATTTTTGCGATATTTTACTTAATGTCAATGCTTATGCTAAAGAAAGTGATTATGAAAATTTAGTGCCAAAGTATTGTGAGTTAAGATGTGGTTTTTCTTATGCTCTAATACGCGATGAGTTTTACCAAGAAAGTAAGATAAAAAGAGAAAAAATTTATGATTATTTTATCTGCATAGGAGGAAGTGATCCAAAAAACATTTCCTTTGATATAGCAAATAAACTAAATAAAAATAAAACTATCATCATAGCTACCACAAAAGCAAATTCTCATCTAAAATTGCTTCAAAAATTAAGCCAAAAAAACCCTAATATACAAATTCTTATTGACCATCCTAGTCTTGCTAGATTAATGAATGAAAGTAAAAAACTCATCATTAGCGCAAGCTCATTAGTCAATGAAGCTTTGATTTTAAAAGCAAATTTTAAAGCCATAGCTTATGCTAAAAATCAAGAAAAACTTGCAACTTGGCTTGCTAAAAAAGGTTATGAAGTGGAGAATTTTATATGATAGTTTTAAAAGATTTTATCCACTTAAACCAAGAAGAAATTAAGCTTGTTTTAAAATGGCGTAATGATGAAAGTATTGCTAAATTTATGAAAACACAAAATATCACTTTAAAAGAGCACTTAAGCTTTTTATCTGGCCTAAAAACAAATATAACTAAAAAATATTTTTTAGTATATGATGATGAAAATATCATAGGCGTGATTGATTTTATCAATATCACTAAACTTTCTTGTGAATTTGGGCTTTATGGTATAAAAAAAGGTATAGGCGAGCTTTTAATGCAAGAAGTTAAAAACTATGCTTTTAATGTTTTAAAAGTTCAAACTTTAAACGCTTGTGTTTTCAAAGAAAACACAAAAGCTTTAAATTTATATTTAAAACATGGTTTTAAAATTATTAAAGAAGATAATAATTTTTATTTTGTAAATTTAAACAATCCTCACAGGGATATTATTTTTTAAAAGCTCATTTTTAACATCATTTGGAGTATATTGACTAAAATGAAATATAAAAGCACCAGCTAATGCATTTGCACCAAGTTGTATAGCTTTTACCCCATCTTGAGGCTTAGAAAGCCCTCCATTAATAATGAGCGGAATTTTTAATTTACCTTTGAAATACTCTAGTAATTCCCAATCATACCCTAAAGAACTTCCTTCTTTATCAACACTTGTTAAAAGTATCTCCCCTGCTCCCAAAGATTCGTATTTTAATGCAAGTTCTAGCGGATCAATATCTAAAATTTCATTATTAAAAACTTTAAATTTATTTTTGTCTTTTTTCACATCAACCGAGCATACTACACAAGAACTTCCAAAAGTATTTGCCACATTTTTGACAAAATCTGGGTTTTGCAAAGCCATAGAATTAATACTAATTTTATCAGCACCTATATCTAACACTTTTCTAATATCTTCTAAAGTTCTAATCCCACCTCCAATAGTTAAAGGCATAAAACATTCATTGGCTATATCTTCTAAGCTTTCAAAATCTATAACACCGTTTTTATTAATATCCAAAACTATAAGCTCATCAACATTTCTAGCATTATATATCCTAGCTGTGCTTACCACATGTCCTATAGTTCTAAAAGAAGAAAAATTGATACTTTTTACAAGCTGATGATCTTTTAATAACACGCAAGGTATGATTCTTGTTTTAAGCATATTAGACCTTTAAATTTGCAAAATTTTCCAAAAGTTTCAAACCTATATTTTGGCTTTTTTCAGGGTGAAATTGCACAGCAAAAATATTATCTTTTTCAAAACTTGCACAAAAAGGTTTTTCATACTCACAAAAAGAAGTTTCCACTCTCTCTAAACACTCTACATAATAAGAATGCACAAAATAAAAATCACTTTTTTCTAAAATTCCATCAAAAAGCTTGCTTTTTTTGTCACTAAATTGCAAATCATCCCAGCCACTGTGCAATAATTTTTCTTTACTTAAATCAAATTTCAAAACTCTTGCTTTTATAAAATCAAGCCCTTCGCACTCTCCGCCCTCATATCCCTTACTGGCAAAAAGTTGCATACCAAGACAAATCCCCAAAATAGGTTTTTTATCTTTTAAAACACATTCTTTTAAAAGCTCATCTAGTGTAAGTTTTTTTAAATTGTCTATACCTTGCTTAAAAGATCCAACACCTGGTAAAACTAATTTAGAAGCATTTTTTATATCTTCTTTTTTAGAACTTATAATCACTTCTTGATTAAGTTTTTCAAAAGCTTTCAAAACAGATTTAAAATTTCCAAGATGATAATCAACAATACAAATCATTTCAAAATAAACTCATCTTTTTTTATCAATGATCCATCGCTATCTCTTAAGAATTTACCATTTTCATCGCGTTTAAATATCTTTTTATTAGTAAAAGAATCTACAATTTTTTCAAATTCTTTTTCACTAAAACCACTAAATTCTAAATATTTCTTAATAGCCTTTTTAGGTGGCTTTCCATCATATTTATTTACAAGTCTCACACCCTCTTCACGGCTAATATAGCCAAGTCTTATATCCAAACATGCATTATCCGTAGCTCTTCCAAAACCATATTTGCAGTATTTTAAATAATCATGCACATGATTTGAATAACAATCTAAATTTTCAAAATTCTCATAAGTAGTTTCAACTGGTTTTGTACTAGTTTTAAAACCATTTTCTTGAGCTAATTTTAAATTATACTTATAATCCCATTTAAAATAATATCCCAAAAATAACCCTGTAACTCCTACTCTTTGAAGCTCTTCATCACTTGGATAAGTGTAAAAATATAAATCCTTCTCTCTAATACCATCAACTCCAATCATATCAGAAATTCTATTACCCAAAAGTCCGCCAAATTCTTCAAGCCACTCTCTACCTAAAGTGTTTTTTTCTTTAGAACTAGCTGGCCCACCATATTCAATCTGCGGACTTTCCCCCCAAATAATCAAAGGAATGTCAAAAGCAACAGCTACTTTTGGAACACAAGTAAAAATTCCCAAATGGTTTTGCCATTCATTATCGCCCGTTCTTACAAAAGCTTCACGGGATAATTTTTTATATACTAAAGGGTTTCTTTTGATATGGATCAAATCAACACCAAGATTATTTAAATTTTTTAAATTCTTTTTACCTATTTTAGTAGGGATACTTGGTTCAAAACAAACACACAAAGGATTAAGCCCAAGCTCAAGACATTTTAAAACTTGAAAAGTAGAATCCTTACCACCACTTACTCCTATGACACAATCATACACGGGGTGTTTTTTATATTTTTTCACAAGTTCTAGAAATTCTTTTTCACGCTCTTGCCAGTCTATATGGTGATTTTTCGCTTCTTGCGAGCAACACGCATCACAAATTCCCTCATCATTAAAATGCAAATCAGGCTTAGTATCTGGCATAACGCATTTTTTACAAAATTTCATATTAACTCCAAAAAATATTTATAATCATCATAAATCGACTATGATTATATTTTCTAAAGCTAAATAAATTTTTATTTTGTTACAATTTTTTTATTTAAAGGTTTATAGATTATGGATTTAACTTTACTTCCTTATATGATTATAGGGATTTTTTCGGGTATAGCTTCAGGGGTTTTTGGCATAGGCGGTGGTATGATTATCGTTCCTTTCATGCTTACTTTAGGGCTTAGCTCTCACCATGCTGTTGCAATTTCTGTTGTACAAATGATTTTTGCTTCTATTTTTGGCTCCTATTTAAACTATAAAAAGAAAAATTTAATCTTAAAAGATGGACTCATCATAGGCTTTGGAGGCTTTTTAGGTGCGATGTTTAGTGGGATTTTGCTCTCATATTTTTCAGATATAACCTTAACAAGTATTTTTCTATGCGTGAGTATTGTATTCTTTTTAAAATTTGCTTTTAATCAAAAAAGTACCATTGGAAATATCAACCACTCTAACATCTTGAAAAATTCTATTTTGCTAATTTGTGGCGTATTTACAGGAATTTTTGCCATATCTTTAGGGATTGGCGGTGGGCTTTTAATCACCCCTATTTTAGCTTATTTTTTAGGCTATGATACTAAAAAAGTAGTGCCACTTAGTTTGTTTTTTGTGATTTTTGCTTCCATTTCAGGAATTAGTTCTTTTGTATATAATGACATCATTGATAAAGAAGTCTTGCAAAATGGAAGCTTAGTAGGACTTAGTTCTATGCTAGGGGTTTATCTTGGTATTAAAATCATGGAAAAAATCAACCTTAAATCCCACCGCATAGCACTTTTGGGCATCTACACTCTTTCTATAACTATGACTATTATAAGCTTGATTAAAAAGCTAAATTTATTTTAATCTATCAGCAAATTTTTGTCTGTTAGAAGTATAGACAAAGCTTAAAACTTCCGCCACTGCTTTAAAAAGCTCTGGTGGGATAAGATCATTTACCTCACATGCTTTATAAAGTTCTCTTGCTAAAGGAGGATTTTCATAAATCATCACATTATATTCATATGCCATATCTTTTATACGCAAAGCTAAAAAGTCCACTCCTTTAGCTAAAACTTTTGGCGCAGCTTCTTTAGAACTATCATAACGCAAAGCAACCGCATAGTGAGTGGGGTTAGTAATCACCACATCAGCACTAGCGACATCTTGTACCATTCTGCGTCTTGCTGCTTCCATTTGCAAACGACGAATTCTTCCTTTTACCAAAGGATCTCCTTCGCTTTGTTTGTATTCATCTTTGATTTCTTGTTTGCTCATGCGTAAATTTTTAAAGTACTGATACCTTACCAAAAGCACATCTAAAAGCCCAATAATCAAAAAAGCTATAATCACAATAGCCGCAAGTATAATAGCCTTATCCCTAAGCCATAAAAGTTGTGGATAAATCGTATAAAGCTCCACTCTAGGAAGTTCTTTCATAAATTGTAATAAAAAAATAAAAGCTATTCCAAAAACCACTCCAACTTTAAGAGTAATTTTTAAAGCTTCAATGATTTTTTTCAAAGAAAAAAGATTTTTAAGACCATTAATAGGGTTAATTTTGTTAAAATTTGGAGTAATAGGCTTGGTGGTAAAAATAAAACCAAATTGCATTAAATTCCCAAGCACGCCTGCAACCATAATCGTTAAAGTAATAGGTAAAACCATAATAAACATTTCTATCATGGTTTTTATAATAATTTTTTGCAAGATTTTTAAATCAAGTTCTATACCTATAAAGCTTTGATAAAACCTATACAAACCGCTAATTCTCTCACCTATAAAAGGCAACATAAACAACACCACAACCACAGCTATAACAAGTACAGCCACAGCAGATGCATCTTGGCTTTTTGGAACATTACCCTCTTTACGAGCATCTTCTATTTTCTTGGATGTGGGTTCTTCTGTTTTTTCTTGATCATCAGCAGCCATAAAAAACCTTTAAATTTTTAAAGCAAAATTATAGCATTTAATCCAAGTATCAACAAATTTAAACTATTTTATTTGTTAAAAATTTTGATTTTAAATTTTAAAAGTATTAAGTATAAAAATAAATGAGTAGAATAAATAAAATATTAAAAGCCTACAAAGTAGGCTTTTAGTTTATAGTTTACCTTCGTTTTTACTTAGATAATCAGCAACACCTTTAGGGTCAGCTTTCATACCTTCATCACCTTTGTTCCAGCCAGCTGGGCAAACTTCACCATGTTCATTAGTAAATAACATAGTATCAACCATTCTAATCATCTCATCAATGTTTCTTCCAAGTGGTAAGTCATTGATCACTGCATGACGAATTGTTCCATCAGCATCAAGTAAGAAAGAACCTCTTAAAGCAACTGCCTCTTCAAATAAAACATCAAAATTTCTAGCAATTTGTTTAGTTAAATCAGCTACTAAAGGAAATTTAACTTGACCTATACCACCTTGATTTACTGGCATATTTTTCCATGCAAAGTGAGAAAATTCATTATCGCAAGATACGCCGATTACTTCAATACCTCTATCTTTAAAATCTTGATATCTTTTATCAAAAGCAATGATTTCAGACGGGCAAACAAAAGTAAAGTCTTTTGGATAGAAAAATACTACCGCGCCTTTTGGTCCTATATTTTTATAAAGATTAAAATCTTCAACTATTTGGTTATTTCCTAATACAGCTGGTGCTGTAAAATCAATAGCTTTTTTAGTAACTATCATTTTTTATCTCCTAATTAATAAATTTTATTTGTAACAAAATAATATCATTTGTAAATTTAAAAATTTATTAATTGTGTAAAATTATCCATAATTTAATTTTATTATCAAAATTAATAGATTTTAAGAATAAAATTAACACAATTTTGATAATCTTGCATTCAACATTAATATTAAGGAGTAAAAAATGGCAGTTAAAATTACTGATATTTGTATAGCATGTGGTTCTTGTATAGATGAATGCCCAGTAAGTGCGATCGTAGATGATGCAAATAATCCTGAGGGTGAAGACAGATATTATGTTTATGCAGATAAATGTGTTGAGTGTGTAGGACACAATGATCAACCAGCCTGTGCAAGTGCTTGCCCAACTGATGGCTGTATTGTATGGAGTGATGTAGTAGGTGGTCAACCAAGTCGTGATAACATCGGTAGTGATTTAAGAGACGGTTCAACTCCAGTATTTGCTTAATAAATTTAATGTAAGTATCTTGATTTCAAGTTACTTACAAACCCTTCAATAATTCTAAACTTTTATATAAATTTAAAGCATTTTTTGGTATAATTAGCTCTTTTATAAATATAAAACTTATTTAAATTAAGGGGACGATTTTGGAAAAAACACTTTCTATTATTAAACCTGATGCAGTAAAAAAAGGTGTTATTGGTCAAATTTTAACACGCTTTGAAAACAATGGTCTAAGAATAGCAGCAACAAAAAAAATACAGCTTTCAGAAAAAGAAGCGCAAGAATTTTATGCTGTACACAAAGACAGACCTTTTTTTAAAGATTTAGTTGAATTTATGATCAGCGGTCCGGTTGTGGTTTCTGTTTTAGAAGGCGAAAATGCAGTATTAAAAAACAGAGAATTAATGGGTGCTACAAATCCAAAAGAAGCAGCTCCTGGTACTATTAGAGCAGATTTTGCAGATAGTATTGATGCAAATGCAGTTCATGGAAGTGATAGCTTAGAAAATGCAAAAATTGAAATAGAATTTTTCTTTTCAAAAACTGAAATTTTATAATGAAAATTGCCTTTGCAAAACTTAGCTCTGTGGCTTATCCTTTTAAGCTAGATCTTGATAATATAGTTTTTGAAGGAACTATTACAAAAGTTAATCCAAAATTAGCAAAAATAAAAGCTAATTTCAAAGGATTTACTTATAGAAACTGTGATCGATGTGGCGATGAAATGGAGCTTGAAATCGATCAAAATATAGAGCTTTTTGCAAGCGATGGAATTTTTAAAGATGAAAATAATACTTTAAGTGATACTATGGAGTTTTTTGACTCTCATATAGATTTAATAGAACTTGCCACAAGTGAATTACAATCTTATTTAAGTGATTATTTTTATTGTAATAAATGTTTAAATTAATAAAGGAGTAAAAAATGGCAGTACCTAAGAGAAGAGTGAGTAAAACTCGTGCAGCAAAACGCAGAACTCATTATAAAGTTACCTTACCTATGCCTATAAAAGACAAAGATGGTAGCTATAAAATGCCTCACCGTGTAAATCCAGTAACCAAGGAATATTAATAACGATGACAAGCATTGCTATTGATGCAATGGGTGGTGATTTTGGGGAAAAACCTATTATAGAAGGTGTGATTCAGGCTTTAAAAGAGCGTGAATTTAAAGCTATCTTGGTAGGGGATCCTCAAAAACTAAAAACCTTGATTCCTCAAGAATTAAACTCATACATAGAATACGAAGAAGCTTTTGATGTGTTTGCTATGGATGAAAATTCCACAGATGCACTAAAAAGAAAAGATAGTACTATTTACAAAGCCATTGATTTAGTAAGAAATCAAAAAGCAAAAGCTGTTGTTTCTGCTGGGCATAGTGGAGCTACTATGAGTTTAGCTACATTAAGGCTTGGAAGATTAGCAAATATTGCTAGACCTGCAATTGCTACTTTAATGCCAAATATCCATTCAAGAACACTTGTACTAGATGTTGGAGCAAATGTTGATTGTAAAAGTGAGCATTTATTTCAATTTGCTATTATGGGTGAAGCCTATGCTAAAGAGATTTTAAAAATTGCCAAACCTAGAGTTGCTTTACTATCAAATGGCGAAGAAGAATGTAAGGGAAATGAGCTTACCAAAGAAACTCATCAACTCTTAAAGCAACTTCCAAATTTTGTCGGAAATGCCGAAGGTAGAGATATCTTTAATGGCACTATAGATGTATTAGTATGTGATGGATTTAATGGGAATATTTTACTTAAAACCGGCGAAGGTGTAGCAAGTGTTATTACAAAGCTTCTAAAACAAGAAATTCAAAAATCTTTTTTAGCAAAACTAGGCTATCTTTTAGCAAAACCAGCTTTTAATGAACTAAAAACTCATATTGACTATGAAGAATACGGTGGAGCTCCGCTTTTGGGTGTAAAAGAATGTGTCATTATAAGTCATGGAAAAAGTGGTCCAAAAGCTATAAAAAATGCTATTTTTCAAGCATTAAATTTCACACAATCAAATATAAATCAAACTATAGAAAAAGAACTTTCTAATTATGAAATCAACTAAAGCTTCCTTAAAAAGTATAGCTTCTTATATCCCTACAAAAACTCTGAGTAATTTTGACTTAGAAAAAATGGTTCAAACTAGTAATGAATGGATATTAAGAAGAACTGGTATAGAACAAAGACACATAGCAAATGATGATGAGAATACAAGCGATCTTGGTACTAAAGCAGCTATTAAAGCCATACAAAGAGCTAATTTAAATCCTCAAGATATAGATGCGATCATCGTAGCTACTTTAAGTCCTGATTATTTTACCATGCCATCAACTGCATGTAAAATCGCTCATAATTTGGGCTTAAAAAATATCACCGCTTTTGATATTTCTGCCGCATGCTCAGGATTTATTTATCTTTTAGAGCTTGCAAAATCTATGGTTGAAAGTAGTGCTAAAAAAAATGTATTAATCATAGGAGCTGAAAAAATTAGTTCTATTATGGATTATACTGATAGAAGCATTTGCGTGCTATTTGGTGATGGAGCTGGGGCTGGAGTTGTGTCATTAGATGATAATTTTCCTATTATAGATACTCATACTGCAAGTGATGGGGAATTCGGAGATTTATTAATGACTCAAAGAGCTCAAAAAAGTAGTATCTGCTCTCCACTTTCCATGCAAATGAAAGGAAATGAAGTATTTAAAATCGCAGTGAATACCCTAAGTAATGATGTTATTGAAATTCTTGCAAAAAACGATATAAAAAGCGAAGAAATTGATCTTTTTATACCTCATCAAGCTAATTTAAGAATTATCAAGGCCGTACAAGAAAAATTAAATTTTACAGATGAACAATGTGTAGTTACTGTTCAAAAATATGGCAATACCTCAGCCGCTTCAATTCCTATGGCAATGAATGATGCTTACGAACAAGGTCGTTTAAAACAAGGTTCTTTAATATTGCTTGATGCTTTTGGTGGTGGTTTCACTTGGGGTTCAGCATTACTTCGTTTTGGTGGAGAAAATAACAAATAAGTAAAAACTTATTTGTTATTAAAAGCTCCAATTTGATCTAACACTGACTTTCTAGTTTGATTATCTGAAGAATCTACGCGGATATAAAATTCAACTCTATTGTTTATTTCATCTTCTTTGTTTGCACTCAAAGGATAATTTTCACCAAAACTAACCACTATAAGTTGAGCTGGATTAATTCCTCTAGCAATTAAATAATCAGCCACAACTTGAGCTCTTTTACTTGCTAAATCAAAATTTCTTTTAGGATCTTTATCACTTGCATCAGTATAACCTCTAAGTTCTATTTGAGCTTGTTTTGGCATTCTTTTTAAAACTTCGCTAATACGTTTTAGAAAATCTTGCACATCAGCTGAATCAATTTGTGTACTACCCCTAGCAAATTCAACCCTTGCAGGCAAATTTAAAACGATATTATTTTCTCTTTGATCTAATGCTGCTTTTAATTTTTCTATATTTTCTTGTTGGGTGATACTTAATTTTTTAAGCTTTTCAAGCTCTTCAACATTTGCATTAGATGGTGCACTGTATTTATTATGCACTTCACTTTCTTTTTCTAAAGGATTTGAAGCAGTAAATTCAAAAATTTTAACAAATTCAGTTTTTAAAGCCTCAGTTTTAGCGGGGTTACTTTCAGAAATCGCCCAAAGAGCAATAAAAAGCGCCAAAAGCAAACTTAAAAAGTCTGCATAAGGCACAGCCCATTTTTCACCTGCTGGACATTCTGGACATTTATGTTTTTTTCCCATTTTTTAACTCTTACTTATCAAATTGAGAAATTCTAGGCTCACCTTGTCCAAGGTAATTAAACAATTTAGCCTCTAAATCTCTAGGGTTAGCTCCCTCTGCAATACTTACTATAGCATGCGAGATAACTATCCTTTCTTTGATTAGCTCATGAGCATTAGCTTTAATTTTATGTCCCCAAGGACCAAATAAAGCATAAGCACCAAAAATCCCAGTTACCGTTGCAGTAAATGCCCCTGCAATACCTGCTGCCATAGCTTGAGGATCATCTAAAAGTTGTAACGCAAGCATAAGCCCCATAACCGCACCAACAAGTCCCATAGTAGGACAAGTCTCACCAAAACGGATCCAGTATTCTGCCGTTTCTTTGTAATATTCTTCCATTTCTTCTATTTGGATTTCCATGCTTTCTTTAATCTCTTCCACACTCTTACCATCAACCATCATCATCATGGTTTCTTTTAAAAACTCATTATCAATTTCATTAGTTTTTGACTCTAAAGCCAAAAGTCCATCTCTTCTTGCTATGATAGAGTATTCTACAAGCTCAGCTATTCTCTGACTTAAATTTACCCCTGCACCTTTAAAGGCAAGTTTTAATTCTTTATAAGCTGCTTTAACAAATTTTTTATGAGTTGCTGTCATTGCACAAAATGCTGCAGTTGGAACCACGATCAAAAATGAACTTAAGTGCAAAACATGCAAAGGGTTACCACCCTCTAAAATATCCCCTACAGAAATACTAACAACAGCTAATACCATCCCAAGTATGGTTGAAAGATCCATTAGTTATTCTCCTTATTTTAATGCCCCCAATTTTTGGCAATACTTGATGAAGTTTTTAATTTAACTTTTAATTTTACAATATTTTCCATAATATCACTAGCATTTTTTGCAAATTCCTCACAAAGTTCATCTTTTACTTCAAAAATAAGCTCATCATGGATTTGTAAAATCAAGCGTTTGTTCTCATCTAAATCTTTTGCAATTTCTATCATTGCAAGTTTTATTATATCGGCAGCAGAGCCTTGAAGTGTAGAGTTAATACTCTCTCTTTCATACATTGCCACATACATAGGCTTTGCATTTTCAAAGTCAAAATAACGCTTACGACCTAGCAAAGTCTTTATAAAACCATTTTGCTTAGCTTCATTTTTTACCTTTTCAAAATAAGTTTTAATGCTAGTAAAATTCTCAAAATATTTTTCAATATATTCTTTAGCTAACTTTGCTTCTATTTTTAAATTTTGACTCAAAGTCTTATAACCCATACCATAAATAAGACCAAAATTTATGCTTTTAGCAATACTTCTTGTCTCATAATCACTACGGTTAAAAATCATAATAGCAGTTTTTGCATGAATATCCTCATTGTTTGAAAATGCTTCTAATAATTTCTCATCTTCACTAAAATGCGCTAGCATTCTAAGCTCAATTTGTGAATAATCAAGCGAGATAAAACTAAACCCTTCTTTTGCTACAAAACAAGATTTATAATCTTTAGCATATTGACCATGCGCAGGGATATTTTGCAAATTTGGATCTTTTGATGAAAGGCGTCCCGTGGCTGTTCCTGTTTGTAAAAAGCTTGAATAAATTCTTGAGTTTTCATCTTTTTTAGCTAATTTCAACAAAGGTTCACAATAAGTGGAAACTAATTTAGCAAGCTCTCTATAAGCTAAAATTTCTCTCACAATCGGATGTTCATCTAAAATAACATTTAAAACCTTTTCATCGGTAGAATACCCTGTTTTGCTTTTTTTACCACTTGGTAGCTTTAGTTTTTCAAATAAAATATCCCCTACTTGTTTAGGAGAATTAATATTAAATTTTTCACCCGCTAAATCATATATTTTTTCACTAAGTATTTTTATATCTTGATTAAAACTTTGCATTAAGTTTTCAAGCTTTTGAATGTCAAGTTTAATGCCATTATTTTCCATCATAATAAGCACTTTGATAAATTCAAACTCACTTTTTTGCGCAAGCTCAAACAAAGGCTTTTCTAAATTTTTTAAAAAATACAAATAAAATCTTAAAGTAATATAAGCATCTTCAGCAGCATATTTACAAGCTTTTTCTACATCCACTCCTGCAAAGCTTTCTCCTTTTTTTACCAAGTCTTCAAAATGCAAAGTCTCATAATCAAACAATCTTTTTGCCAAATCATCCATATTTACACGCAAACTTGGCTCTTTAAGCCATGCAAGTATCATAGTATCAGCATAGTTTTTTGGAGGAAGTAAATTAAAATTGTTTTTTATAATCTCAAAATCATATTTAAGATTATGACCTATAACCGTGCTTTGATAGATTTTCTCTATACCCTTTTTAGCCACTTGCATAGAAATTTGCTTACAAACTCCTAAATAATCATGCGCAAGTGGCACATAAAAGGCTTCACTTTCATGAAAACAAAAACTAAACCCTACTATCTTAGCTTCTTTGGTATCTAAGCCCGTAGTTTCAGTGTCAAAAGCAACAATGCTTTGATCATCAATTTTTTCTAAAATTTCAAATAATTCTTTTTCATCTAAAATTAATCTTGCATTAAATCCTAAATTTTTATCTTTATTAGTAGGATTAGTGCGTAGTTTTTTTAACAAAGCATTTAATTCATAATGCTCCAAAATATCCATAACCTTAAGCAAAGGCTCATCTTTTGGATACTCACAATTTAAAAGCATATCTTTTACATCTAAATCCTCATACAAAGAAGCAAGTTTTTTACTCAAAAAGGCATTTTCTTTGCCCTCAAGCAACAAATTACGACTTCTTTCATTACGCACTAGTGTTAAGTTTTCATAAATTCCCTCAATGCTTTCAAACTCATCAAGTAAATTTTTAGCTCCCTTAGCACCAATTCCTTTTACACCTGGGATATTATCTGAGCTATCTCCACATAGAGCTAAAAAATCTCTTATTTGGCTAGGTTTTACCCCATATTTTTCTAAACACCCTGCTTCATTATAATCATTTTTTGAAATAGGACTATAAATACTAACTTTATCATCTTTTATAAGTTGATACAAATCTTTATCTTGAGTGATAATTCTTATAAAAATATCCTTATTTTCACATTCTTTAACTAAAGATGCGATGATATCATCAGCCTCATATCCTTCGCAAGAAAAACTTGAAAAACCCATTTTTTCTATCATTTGAATGCAAATTGGAATTTGAGCTAATAAATCAGGTGGAGGTGGAGTGCGGTTGATTTTATAATTTGGATCAATTTCACTTCTAAAAGTTTTTCCTTTACTATCAAGAGCAAAAATAATCATATCACTAGGATGATCATTTTTCAAACTATAAATAAAATTAGCAAAACCGCTTATCATATTACTAGGTTCGCCTTTTGAATTTTTCAAACCCTTTAAAGCATAAAAAAGCCTAAAGAAAAAGCCAAAAGTATCAATTATGGTTAAAGTTTTCATTTTTTTCCTATATTAAAAAATAATAATAATTATCGCCCAAAATTATTTAAAAGTCGGTAAAAAGTATTAAATTTCCATTTTAAGCATTTTAGATAAAATTATCATTTTGAAATTTCAAATAAAGGTTTAATCTTGCAAACAAAATCAATCGCGGATGAAAATTTTCAAACTCCACAAGGAAAAAAGGCTTTTAAAAAGGCTGTGTTTTCATGTTGGCTAGGAACTGCCATGGAATATGCAGATTTTGCACTTTATGGCCTAGCTGCAGCTACTGTTTTTTCAGAAGTTTTCTTTCCTGAGCAAACTCCTGTTATAGCATTATTGCTTAGTTTTGTTACTTATGGTATAGGTTTTATTGCTAGACCTATTGGAGCTTTGTTTTTTGGATATTTAGGAGATAAATACGGAAGAAAAAATGTATTGATGAGTACCATTGCATTAATGGGCATTTCAACTACTTTAATTGGTTTTATACCAAGTTATGCAGTAATTGGAATTTGGGCTCCTATATGTTTGGTTATTTTGCGTTTTATGCAAGGCTTTGGTGCAGGTGCTGAGCTTTCAGGCGGGACTGTCATGCTTGGAGAATACGCTCCTAGTAAGCATAGAGGTTTAATCTCTTCTATCATCGCTCTTGGATCAAATAGTGGAACCTTACTTGCAGCTTTTGTATGGCTTTTAGTTACAAGCATGGATGATGATAGTTTTAAAGAATGGGGATGGAGAATTCCTTTTATAGGAAGTATCTTCATAGCACTTTTTGCTGTTTATATGCGTTTAAATGTAAAAGAAACTCCTGTTTTTGAAAAACAAAAAGAATTAATGCTAAAAATTCGTCATGAAAATGAAGTACATATGAAAAAAGATGAAAGAACTTTTTGGCAAAAAAGTCGCGCATTTTGGACTATGGTGGGTATAAGGATAGGAGAAAATGGGCCATCTTATCTTGCACAAGGCTTTATAGTAGGCTATGTAACTAAAATTTTACTTCTTGATAAATCAGTAGCCACAACTGCTGTTGTTATCGCTTCTTTGGTGGGATTTTTAGTTATACCTTTAGCAGGATATTTAAGTGATAAATTTGGAAGACGCATTACCTATAGAACCTTTTGCTTACTTTTAATGCTTTATGCCTTCCCTGCTTTTATGTTACTTGATAGTAAAAATGAAATTATCGTGATTTTAACTATCATCGTAGGTATGTCTTTGGCATCTTTAGGAATTTTTGGCGTGCAAGCTGCGTGGGGTGTGGAGCTTTTTGGAGCAAAAAATCGCTATACTAAAATGGCACTAGCAAAAGAATTTGGCTCTATACTTTCAGGAGGAACTGCTCCCATGATAGCTTCAGCTTTGCTTGCTTATTATGGCACTTGGTGGCCAATAGCCTTGTATTTTGTTATCACCGCAGGAATTGGTTTTATCACTACTTTCTTTGCACCAGAAACTAGAGGTAGAGATTTAAATTTAATAGAAGATGCGATATGATACGCCTTATTTTAGATACTGATATAGGCAATGGAATAGCAGGGGCTAATACCGATGATGGTTTAGCCCTTGGACTTATTTTAGCCTCCAAAGAAATCAAACTTGAGATGATTAGCACTTTAAGTGGTAATGTACAAGCTTTAACCGCTTATAGCGTTGCTAAAGATTTATTAAACAAGCTTGATCTAGATATACCTTTGTATTTAGGTGCCCATGAGGCTTTATGTGAAGATAGTCATTTTTGGAGACAAAGGCTAGATAAAAGCGTAGAAGAGTTTAAGCTTACTCATCTTTGGGATCATATAAAACCTATAAAAATCTTAGAAAACATAAGCCCAAATGCTTGTATGAAAATGGGTGAGCTTATTATGCAAAACCCAGGTGAAATTTCAATTTGCGCTATAGGACCTTTAACAAATATAGCCATAGCGATGAAGCTTTTTAAAGACTTTGATAAAAATGTGAAAGAAATTTTTATCATGGGTGGAAGTTTTGATATGCCTTATCATATCAAAGATACAAATTTTGGTTTTGATCCTGAAGCTGCTAGTATAGTTTTAAACTCAAGAGCTAAAATCACACTTGTTCCTTATAATGCAACAATGCAAACTATGCTCACACATGAAGATTTAAATGCTTTAGAAAATCAAAATCCTCTTTGTGATTTTTTAGTACAGACTTTAAGAGTTTGGATTGATTTTGCAAGCAAAACAAGAGGCACAAATGGCACATGGATACACGATGCATTAACTATTGCTTATATGCTTGATCCTAATTTAGCAAATTTTGATGAGTATTTAGTAGATGTCATTTGTGATAGTACTTTTGCTAGAGGAAGCACGATAAGGTGTTTTAAAGATGCTAAAATGCCTATGAAAAATCATGAATTAAAAAACACTATAAAAGTTTTAAAAGATATTGATAATGCTAGACTTTTAAATCTTTTAAAATCAAGACTTTTAAATGGAATTTGCTATGAAAATTACAAAAGCATAACGGCTTAATTTACCCAAGGCTATAAAAATACTTGCTTTTAAAAAAGAATACTTAGCAAATCCAAGTCCTAGCGCAAAAAGATCTCCCACTATGGGTAAAAAAGTAAAAAAAGCATACAAAGAGCCAAATTTTTTAAAGTTTGCATTGATTTTTTTTAATTTACGTAAAGAGTTTTTAAAATATTTTTCTAAAATTTGACTCTCTCCAAAATAAGCTAATGCATAAGTACTTAAACTACCCAAAGTATTCCCCAAACTTGCTATAAATAAAACCATATAAGCATTAAAATCTAATTTTACAAAAGCAAGCACAAAAGCTTCACTTGCCATAGGCAAAAGCGTGCTAGAGAGAAAACATACTACAAAAAGTCCTATATAACTTATGTCATTATATAAAAAATCAAACATTACAAATTTTCTTAGTATTTATTTTCTAAACTATCATTTTAAAGAATTTTTAATAATAATTATCTTAGAATGCAAGGTCATTTGGCAATTTTTTAAAAGGAAAAACTATGGAAAGGAAAAAATTTTCTAAACTAATTTTAGAATACTCATTTAACAAAGCTTCTTTTTCTTGGCGTTAAGCCTACTACTACATTTTCAATCATTTTTTATTTTACATTTTTAGTTTTAGTTGATCATTTTTGATTTTATATTATTAATCATTTTAAGGAAATACTATGAAAAAATATTATGGAAAATTTGGTGGGCAATTTGTACCAAATGAAGTAAAAATAGCATTAGATGAAGTAGAAAAAGCTTTTTTAAAACTCAAAAAAGGTAAAGATTTTAACACAGAATTAAAAGAACTCTTAGTTAATTATGTAGGAAGACCTACACCTTTATACCATGCTAAAAATTTAAGCAAGCTTTATAATCATGAAATTTATTTAAAAAGAGAAGACTTAACTCACACAGGAGCTCATAAGATCAACAATGCCATAGCTCAAGCCTTAATGGCAAAGAAAATGAATAAGAAAAAAATTATTGCAGAAACCGGAGCAGGACAACACGGGCTTGCAACCGCCACTGCAGCAGCACTTTTAGGACTTGAATGTGAGATATTTATGGGAGCTATTGATGTAAAAAGACAAGCCTTAAATGTCTATAAAATGGAGCTTTTAGGAGCAAAAGTTCATGCGGTAGAAAGTGGAAGTAAAACTTTAAGTGATGCGGTGGATGAGGCTTTAAATTTTTGGATTAAAAATACCAAAGAAGTATTTTATGTAGTAGGAAGTGCAGTAGGACCTTATCCTTATCCGCAAATTGTTACGCATTTTCAAAGCATTATAGGTAAAGAATGCAAAATGCAACTTAGAAAATTAAATAAAAAAGTAGATTACATTATAGCAGCAGCTGGAGGTGGTAGCAATGCTGCTGGAATTTTTCATGCATTTTTAAAAGATGAAAAAGTTAAACTCATAGGCGTTGAAGCAGCAGGTTTAGGCAAAGATACACCTTATCATGCAGCTACACTTACTAAAGGTAAAGAAGGTATTATCCATGGTATGAAAACTAAGGTTTTACAAGATGATAAAGGCAATATTGCTCATACTTTTAGCATCTCTGCTGGGCTTGATTACCCTGGCATAGGTCCTTTGCACGCATATTTACAAGAAAGTAAAAGAGCAAGTTATCATGCTATTAGCGATGATGAGTGTATTAATGCTTTAAAATTATTATGTAAAGAAGAAGGTATTATACCCGCTATTGAAAGCTCACATGCATTAGCTTATCTAGAAAAACTTTGCCCTGCTTTAAAGAAAAAAAGTGTGATAGTTGTAAATCTTTCAGGAAGAGGCGATAAAGATATGCAAAGTATTTATGAGTATAAAAAAGGTGAAATTTATGGTTGAAGGATAACTTCAACCAATTTATTTTTTTGTGCTTTTTAGCTCTAAATTTAGATAATACCCCGTATAAGAACCACTTTTTTCATGATTCTTAGCAAGCTCTTCAACGCTACCTTTAGCTATAACCTTACCACCTTTAACTCCACCCTCAGGTCCCATATCGATGATATAATCAGCATTTTTAATCACATCTAAATTATGCTCTATCACAAACACACTATTTCCAAGATCGACTAAATGTTGCAAAACCAAAATAAGTTTATTAACATCTTCAAAATGAAGTCCTGTTGTAGGCTCATCTAAAATATAAAGAGTTTTTCCTGTATCGCTTCTGCTTAATTCTTTAGCTAGTTTAATACGCTGAGCCTCCCCACCACTTAAAGTAGTTGCATTTTGTCCCAAGGTAAGATAACCAAGCCCAACTTTTACCAATGTATCCAGTTTTTGTTTTATTTTTGGTACAGAAGTAAAAAACTCGCTTGCTTCAATAATACTCATATTTAAAACATCAGCTATGCTTTTACCTTTATATTTAATCTCTAAAGTTGCATCATTATATCTTTTACCATTACAAACATCACAAGTTACCATCACATCAGGCAAAAAGTGCATTTCTATTTTAATTTCACCATCTCCACTACACTTTTCACATCTTCCACCTTTAACATTAAAAGAAAAACGCCCTGCTTTATATCCTCGCATTTTAGCTTCTTTGGTAGCTGCAAAAAGATTACGAATTTCATCCATAGCACCTGTGTAAGTAGCAGGATTTGAACGTGGAGTCCTTCCTATAGGACTTTGATCAAGATAAATCACCTTATCAAGTTTTTCTAAACCTTCTATTTTAGCCCCACTTAGTTTTTTAACTTTTTTAGCGCGGTTAAGCTCTTCTTTTGCAAATGGAAGTAAAGTTTGCAAGACTAGTGAGCTTTTACCACTTCCTGAAACACCTGTAATTGCTACAAGATTGCGTAATGGAAAATCTACACTTAAATTTTGAATATTATTAATGCTCACATCTTTTAAACTAATAAAATCTTTTTGTTCTCTATTTTTTTGATGAGCAATTTGCTTTTTGCCACTCATATAAAGGGCAGTTTGGCTTTTGCTTTTTAACAATTCTTTATAAGTTCCACTAAATACAACCTCACCACCAAATTTACCAGCATTTGGACCAATATCTACGATAAAATCTGCCTCTTCTATAGTCATTTTATCATGCTCAACTACGATTAAAGTATTACCCTTTTGCTGAAGATTTCTTAAAGTTTTAATGAGTTTTGCTGTATCTCGTTCATGTAAACCAATGCTAGGCTCATCTAAAACATACATCACTCCACTTAAACCACTACCAATTTGAGATGCTATACGAATTCTTTGAGCCTCACCCCCGCTAATGGTTCTTGCATCACGCCCTAAAGATAAATACCCAAGTCCTACATCATAAAGAAAAAACAATCTTTCATTAATTTCTTTAAAAATAGGCTTAGCTATCAATCTTTCTTGTTCACTTAAATACGCAAAATTAGCTTCTTTTGAAAAAAATGCAGTGGTATTTTCTATGCTCATATCTAAAATTTCACCCAAATTTTTCTCAGCTACTTTTACAGCTAAACTTTCAGCTCTTAAACGATGACCATTGCAATCTTTGCAAGTTTTTTCACTCATATACTCGCTTAAATCTTTTTCATCTTTTAACATTTCATAGGCATATTTAACAGCACCTTCAAATTTACGACTTAAGCGATGTCTTTTCCATAAAAAGTTAATTTCCTTAGCATTACCATAAAGCACTAGACGCTTTTCTTCTTCACTTAACTCATTATATGGAATTTTTACCCTGATATCATTTTGCTCACAAAAGGCCATTAAAAACTTATAATAATAACTTTTATTAAACCCATATAAAAGCTTTATAGCTCCTGCTTCTAAGCTTAATTCCTCATTGATAAGTTTTTTCATATCTAGCGTATATCTTATACCAAGACCATCACAACTTGGACAAGCGCCTTTTGGAGAATTAAAAGAAAAACTCAAAGGCTCAAGCAAAGGAAAAGAAATTTTACAATCAAAACAAGCATTATGCTCACTATAATGAAAATGTTTTGCTATGTTTAATTCTTCATTATTTAAAACTTCAATTTCCACTTCACCAAAGCTCTCACTAAGACCTTTTTCTATATCGCTTGCAAGTCTTGCTAGCATATCATCTTGCACTTGGAGTCTATCTATTACAAGTTTTATTGTATGTTTTTTGGTTTTAGCAAGCTCAATATCCTCATCAAGACGCGTTAAAACCCCATCAATTTGTGCTCTAACATAACCTTTTGCGACTAAATTTTCCAAAAGATCTGCAAAAGTTCCTTTTTTTTCTTTAATCAACGGCGCATAAATGATGATTTTAGCTCCTTTTGGAAGCTTTAAGATTTCACCTACGATATCTGCTGCACTCATAGATGAGATTTTTTGGCCACATTGATGACAATGTTGTGAGCCAATCCTTGCATATAAAAGTCTTAGATAATCATAAATTTCAGTTATAGTCCCAACAGTTGATCGAGGATTTTTAGAAGTTGTTTTTTGATCAATAGCAATAGCAGGAGTTAAACCTTCTATTTTATCAACATTTGGTTTACCAACTTTATCTAAAAACTGCCTTGCATAAGCACTTAAACTTTCAATATAGCGACGTTGTCCTTCTGCATAAAGCGTACCAAAAGCTAAAGTTGATTTACCACTTCCACTAAGTCCTGTAAAAACTATAAGCTTATTTTTAGGAATTTCTAGGTTGATATTTTTAAGATTATTCTCTTTAGCACCAATGATACTTATTTTGTCATTATTCATAAAAATCCTCTTTTTATCAAATCAAGCATGTTTTTTAGCAAAATCTTTCATAAATTCACTTAACTTTTGAACCTTTTCAATGCTGATAGAATTATAAATACTAGCGCGAATTCCACCTAAAATTTTATGCCCCTTAAGACCTATCATACCATTTTCTTCAGCTTCTTTTACAAAAACTGGTTCTAAGTTTTTATCACAAGCTATATTAAAACTAACATTCATTAATGATCTATCCTCTTTTTTGGCATGACCTTTATAAAAACCATTACTCTCATCAATTACATCGTATAAAATTTTAGCCTTTTGTATGTTTTGCTCATTGATTTTATCTAAGCCGCCTTGATTTAAAAGCCATTTCATTTCAAGATTAAGCATATATATAGCAAAGGTTGCAGGTGTATTAAATAAAGAACTATTTTCAGCATAAACACTGTATTTTAGCATACTAGGTATATTTTTGTTTTTACTACGCTCTATCATATCTTTGCGGATAAATGCACAAGCAAGTCCTGAAATTCCTGCATTTTTTTGCACTCCACCAAAAAGCATAGCAACATTAGAAAAATCTATCTTTTTAGAGAAAAAATCACTAGAAGCATCAATTATCAAAGGACTTTTAGTCTTTGGATAGCTTTTATACTGAGTTCCATAAATGGTATTATTAGAGCATATATAAGCATAATCTGCATTATCGCTAAATTCAAATTGTGGAATATGATCAAACTCACTTTCTTGGCTACTTGCTACTATTTTTGTATTTACTCCTAAAATTTCAGCCTCTTTAATAGCCTTTTTAGTCCAAACACCAGTATTAGCAAATTCACAAACTCCACCCATATATAAATTCATAGGTACCATAGCAAATTGCAAACTAGCCCCACCTTGCATTAAAAGCACTTCATAATCATCATTTACACCATAAAGCTCTTTTGCCATTTTAATAGCTTCAAAATGCACTTCTTCAAAAACCTTTCCACGATGAGAAACTTCCATAATAGAAAAACCTTTGCCATGATAATCAAACAAATGCTCCTGCGCCTCTTTTAAAACCTCATCAGGCAGATTTGAAGGACCTGCACTAAAATTCATTACTCTCATTTTATCTCCTTTTTATAGTATTTGGGCTTCTTTGCTCTCATTTATTGAGTAAAGTTTTATAATATCTCCTTTTTTTAGTTTTTCAAGAGAGATATTTTTGCCATCTTTTTGTAAATTTATCAAATTTTTACTTTTATCAAAGAAATTTTTATGTTGAGTTAAAAGTTCCTCAAAATTATCAAGCTTATTTTCATAATTTAATAATTTTAAATTTAAAACACTCTTTAGTTGGCTTTGTAAAAATTCAAGCTTTTGTTTTCTAAGAAAAAAAGCATTTTCTAAAGACTTAGCTTTGGCTAAATTTTGCAAATGATCGATTTTATTTTGATAAAACTTAATATGATTTAACATTTGGTTTTTAAAACGCATAACAAGTTCATCAAGTCCTTGTTCTAAGCTTAGTTTATTTGGAAAAATCATATCAATAGCCGCACTTGGAGTTGGTGCTCTTAAATCTGCTACAAAATCACTAATAACATAATCAATCTCATGTCCAATAGCAGAAACAATAGGCGTTTTTAAAGAAAAAATACATCTTGCAAGTTCTTCATCATTAAAACAAAACAAATCTTCTCTACTTCCGCCACCTCTTGCTAAAATAATCGCATCTAAATTATACTCATCAGCTTTTTTTAAAGCATTTATCAAAGAATTTGAAGCGCTTTGTCCTTGAGTGAGTGCATTAAAAATAGTTATTTTACAAAGATTGTATTTCTTTTGTGAAATTAGCTTTAGCATATCTTGCAAAGCTGCTGAAGTAAAAGAAGTGATTATGCCTATTTTTTTAGGAAATTTAACAATGCTTTTTTTAGCATTTGTATCAAACAAACCTTCTTTTTCAAGCTTTTCTTTTAGAGCTAAAAATTTAGCTTCTAAATCCCCAAGGCTTGTTTTTTGCATACTTTTAGCGATAAATTGATACCTACCACTTGCTTCATATAAACTCACATAACCTCTAAGATCAAGCATATCACCAACCTTAGGTTTAGCTTGAACAAATTGATTAAAGCCTTTAAACATCACGCAAGCTATGCTTGATTTTTCATCTTTTAAATCAAAATACCAATGTCCTGAACTATGGATGGTAATTTTAGAAATTTCTCCACTAAGCTCTATATCATCAAGATGAAATTCTAACAAACTTTTAGCTTTTAGATTAAGTTCTGAAACTTTCATTTTTTTCTTGCAATAAACATAGAACAAACACCAAAACTAAAGCTTTTATACTCTAGCATTTCAAAATGCCCACTCAATTCTTTGATAAATTCTTCTTTACTTAAAAAATCTTCTATAGAATTTGGTAAATACTCATAAGCGCTATAATTTTTACTGATAAATCCACCCACTTTTGGCAAAATATTTTTTAAGTAAAAATCTCTACAAGCAGCTATAAAACCACCCTGCTCTCTTTTGGTAAATTCAAGCACAAGTAAAATCCCATCCTTTTTTAACACTCTTGCAAATTCTTTTATAGCTTCTTTTCTATCTACCACATTGCGTATGCCATAACTTATACTTATGATGTCTGCACTTTCATTTTCAAGTGGAAGCTCTTGTGCTTTTGCTTGTACAAAAGTCGCATCAGGAATTTTTTTCCTAGCCATTTCAAGCATACCCGCACTTGGATCAACCCCTTTTATGCTAATGATATTTTTATTTGCCCTTAAGGCTTGATTTTGCCATTCTATAATCATATCGCCCGTGCCACAAGCTACATCGATAATATCAAGTTCATTATTAGAAAATTTAAAAACATCCAAACAAGCTTTTTTTCTCCAACTCACATCACTTCCAAAACTTAAAATTCTATTAGCCTTATCATAAGTTGGTGCTATATCATCAAACATTTTAACTATTTTTTCTTGTTTTTGCATGTTTTTCCTAACTATATATTTTTAATTTTTTGATGCTTTTTTCAATTTGTTTTATTATATTTTCATCATAAGAATTTTGATCTAAATGCTTATATTTAAAATAATTTTTCAACTTTTTAATGCTTTTTTCTTCAAACATAGTTGCAAAATAGCATAATAAAAATTTTATTTTTTCTAATTCTTCTTCAAGATTTGTTTGAGATTTTACAATTTTTTTCTTTAAAAAAACTAATTCTTTTCTTAGTTTAAAAGCTATTAAAGACTTTAAAATTTGATTTTTTCCTTGATAAAATTCATAATCATTCTTTAAAATAAAATCCATATCAAGAAAAATATCATTAATTTTTTCATCGCTTAAAATAAAAATATATTTTTCTAATTCAAACTCATGGTATTTTTTCATATTGATTTGATTTATCAAAAATGAAAATTGTTGTTTTAGCTTATTTTGAATATTTTTTTCAAAAAGAGAATCAAAAACATCAAGACAAAAATAAATTTGCTTAAAGCTTATAAAACATTGTTCCAAGTTTTTTTCACTTGAATTTTTTAAAAAATTTAATCTGTCATTTTTTAAGTTTTTTAAAAGAACGAAAAGTAAAATTTTACCAGCTGAAAAACTTTGAATTTGATTTGAAAAATGCAAGTTAATATCTTTTTGTTTATCTAAAATTTTAATACATCTAGCACTATCAAAAACTTTAGAAAGATCCCCATATAATGCTAATTTTTTACTATAAAAATTCTCATCATCTGTAATTTCTTTATAATTTTTAAAAAAATGAGGTAAATCAAACCGCTTTGCTTCTTCAACGGTGGAAAAAATCACTTTTAAAATGACCAAATTTTTTAAATTGTTTTTAAATTTATAAAGGAAAAATTGGGTATTATCAATCTCAAAACTAATTCTTGTTTTTTTTATTATATTGGCTATAGCATTTTTACTTTTTTGATGTTTAAATTCTTTTTTAGATATTTTATGAGTTTTTTTATCTAAAATATCATGTAATTTATAAAATGTAAATTGATAATAATCTTGATTGATTTTTTTATATTTGATATCACAAAAAGGATTTATACGTGTAAAAAATACACGTATTTTATCCTTAGAATAAGCAAGTTTTTCTTCTTTTAAAATTTTGATAAAATCATCGTTTTCAATTAAAAAGCGTCTTTGTACTTCACAAATCATTTTACTTGCAAAATTTACAACCATTCACATAAGCAAACACGCCAAGATAGTCAATAATATTACCAATCTTTTTCTCAAGATCTTCTTGGTATTTGTTAATCCCGCTATCTTCATAGCGCACATCTTCTATGTGATTGCATTTACTGCAAATTACATGAATATGTGGATATTCATAAATATCATAACAAGTTTTTTGATTTGGAGTATTAATTTCTACTACCAAACCTTGTTCTTTTAAGGTATTTAAATTTTTATATACCGTAGCTAATGAGATAGAAGGATATTCTTCTTTAATACTTTCATACAAAGATTCTATATTAGGATGCTCGTGGCGTTTTAAAATTTTTAAAATACAAAGTCTTTGTGGAGTAGCTTTTAAATCACAGTTTTTAAGCATTTGAATAAGTTCCATAGTCTATTCTCCAAATATTTTTACTTATAGTATAACTCTTTTTTTATAAAAAAATGATTATATTAAAAGATATTTTTTATCTTTTAATAAATTTTAATTTTTTGACACAATGAATCAATATTAAGCTCTAAAAATTTTTCCACTTCACTTGTTTTGCCATGGACTATAAATTGATCTTCAAATTCAAAACTTACTAGTTTTATATGATAAAGATTTTCTTTTTGTAAAAAATTTGCAATCAAACTTCCCACTCCACCTATTTTAGCACTATCTGAAAAAACAAACCAAGTTTTTGTATCTTTTGCCAACTCTTTTAAAAGCTCTTCATCTAAAGGCTTTGCAAAAATCAAATCTATTAAGCTCGCATAATCTAGTCCAAGTTTATCTAAAGCTAATTTTGCCTTAGCCACACCTTGACCAAAACCTAAAAATACTTTATCGCTTTGTACTTTAGATAAAATTTGAGCTTTAGCAAGTTTTATCTCACATGGATTAAAATCATCATTTAATAAAAAATTACCCCTAGGATAGCGAAAAGCAAAAACTCCTTGATGAAAATATGCATATTCCATAATATTTTCCATCATAGCCTCATCTCTTGGAGCTGCTAGAGTAATATTTGGTATAGCACTTAAAAAGCTAACATCAAAAACACCTTGATGAGTTTCTCCATCTTCTCCTACAATTCCTGCTCTATCCATAGCTATAACTACATTTAAATTCATAATAGCACAATCATGAATTACTTGATCATAAGCTCTTTGCATAAAAGTGCTATAAATTGCTATAAAAGGTTTAAAACCTTCTTTTGCCATAGCAGCCATAGAAGTAACTGCATGTTGTTCTGCAATTGCGACATCCCAAAAACGTTCAGGATATTTTTCTATTAATTTATCAAGTCCAGTACCACTTGGCATAGCAGCAGTTACACCCACTATATTTTCATATTTTTGAGCTAAATTCAATAGGGTATTTGAAAAAATTTCTGTGGCGCTTTTTTTACTTATATTTGCCTTTAAACTCTCCCCGCTACTTCTATCAAAAGCACCTACTCCATGCCATTTAGCATTTTTTCCCTCAGCTAATACATAACCTTTACCTTTGATAGTTTGCGCATGCACAACGCAAGGTTTTTTCATAGCTTTTGCTTGATTGAGCGCATTAATAACCTCATTTAAATTATGTCCATCAATGGGACCAATATACTCAAGCCCTAATTCTTCAAACAAAAGTCCAGGTGTGATAAGCCTTAAGCCTTCTTCAAAACGCTTTGCCATATAAGAAGCGCCTTGAGGAAAGTACTCTAAAAGATTTTCTATGCGTTTTTTAAATTTTTGATAAAACTGCGTTGCCATTGCCTGAGAAAGGTATTTTGAAATAGCTCCAATTGGCCTTGAAATACTCATTTCATTATCATTTAAAATGATCACACAAGGGTATTCTCTATCACCAAGCTCATTTAAAGCTTCATAAGCCATACCTGCACTTAGCGCTCCATCGCCTATTAATACAACAGGCAAACGATCTTCATCTTTTAATCTTATAGCCTTGCAAGCTCCAACTGCTAAAGATATAGAAGTGCTTGAATGTCCTGCTACAAAATAATCTCCCTCATCAGGCTTTGTATAACCACTTAAACCATTAAACTGTCTTAGAGTATGAAAATTATTTATTTTACCACTTAAAAGCTTGTGTGGATAAGATTGGTGTGAAACATCAAAAATAAAAGGATCTTTTTTTACATCAAAAACATAATGCATGGCTATACTAAGTTCAACTACACCTAAATTTGAACTTAAATGTCCACCATTTTTACTCACTGTGTCTATAATAACTTCACGCAAATTGTTAGCTAAATTTTCTAACTCTTTAATTTGCATATTTTTAATATTTAAGTTATTTAAGTCTATCATTCATTAACCATATTTTTTATTTTTTGCAAACGATTATTAAGGTTTGATTCTATATTACCTGCATCACTTAATATTAAAATACTCCCCTTATTAATCGCATCATCAAGACTAAATTTGATATTACTTTGCTCTTGTTCTAAATGTGATTTTACATATTCAAAATCATCAGGGCTAAGTTTTAATTCTATTTTAGTAGCATTTTTAAGCTCATTCATAAGCTCTTTTGCTAAATTTAATGCTATAAGTGAGGAATTTTCCTCAAGTTCTTTTGCAATCACTTCTTTTGCGATAATTACAGCTGTATCGGCTAATTCTTTTTCATTTTTAGATAAAAACTCATTTAAATTTTGCACTGTATTTTCAAGTTTTTCTACACTTTTTAAGTATTTTTCTTTTAAAGCTTCTAATTCACTTTCAAAATTTTTTTGAGCTTGCTCATAACCTTCTTTGGTAAATTTTTCTTTTGCATGTTCTAATTCTGTATTTAAGCGATTGTTAAATTCAGCCTCTTGGCTTTCTATTTGCATTTGTAATTTAATAATATTTCCTGACATTTCATCAGTTTTTTTAAGCAAATCTTCTACAAAATCAGGTTGGATTTGTGGTTGTGGGGCTTGTGGGGCAGTTTCTACTGTTTGATTTTCCACTGCTTGCTGAGTAGCATTTTGAGCCAGAGGAGTTTGATTTATAGTTTGAGTTTCTTCTTGTTTTTGCTCTTCATTAGAAGACATTTCACTCATAACTTTAAAATGATATCCCTCAACTACATGAGCAGAAATGTTTTCAGGTGAAATTACATTAGTTAATTTAGCCATAATCTTACTCTATCATCTCATCGGCCTCACCCACTTGGATAAGACCTTGTTCTGCAAGTTTTTGCACCACTTCTACAACTTTTCTTTGAGCCTCTTCAACATCTTTTACACGTACAGCACCCAAAAAGCCCATTTCTTCTACAAAAGCTTCAGCAGCACGCGTTGACATATTTGCCATAAATTTTTGTTTTAAATCCTCGCTTGCACCCTTTAAACCTATCATCAAATCGCGTTTATCAGCAGCTTTTAAAACTTCTCTAATCGCATTAGTACTAAGCTGAGAAATATCATCAAAAGTAAACATTAAATCTTTAATGGTTGTAGCAAGTTTTTCATCACTTTGCTCAATATAAGAAAGTGTTGTTTTGGATGCTTTTTGACCCAAGCGATTAAGCACTTCAGCAACCGCTCTTGGACCACCCACTTCAACTTTATAAGAAGTAAGACTTTCAAGTTTACTTTCAAGCACAGCAGATACTCTTTTGATAATTGAAGGTGAAATATCCCCAAGATTTGCCATTCTTATTACAACCTCAGCCCTTAACTCATCGCTAAAATATTCCAAAGTTTCAGCAGCTTGAGTAGTATCCATATGAGCTAAAATCAAAGCTATAGTTTGCGGGTGTTCTTTAATGATAAAGTCAGCAAGCTGTTGTGGTTTGATTTGAGAAAGATAAGCAAAATTTTGATTATTTTCCATACTTTTGGTAAGTTTTTCCAAAATTTTATTGGCAATTTCAGGACCAAAAGTTCTAAATAAAATTTCTTTTGCATATTCCAAACCACCACTTTTTAGATACTGGTTTGATTGTAATAAAGTATAAAATTCCTCAAGCACTGCAGTAGCAACTGGTTTGTCAACATTTTTTGCTAAAGCAATATAGCGAGAAATTTCAGTGATGACATTAATATCCATATGGGAAAATAAAACTGTTGTTACATCTTCTCCAAGTTGAATTAAAAAAATTGCGACCTTTTCTGGCATAGAAAGGTCATCATAGACCATTTTTTGTTCTTCACTAAGCTTTATCATCAGATATCCTTCTCACCAAATTCAGCTTCATTTTCAACAAGTTTTTGTAACAATAATGCCACTTCTTCACCTTTTTCATTAGCCACTGCTCTTAATTTTTCAAGTAAAACATCATATTGAAGCGCATCTTCATCAAAATTATCTCCAAAGCCAAGTTGTTCTTCAACTTTCTTACGCGCAGCATTGAATTTTTCAATAGCATCTTCAGCATCATCAATAACTTGTCCATCTTTACCTTCCATCTCTTCTTCAAGCTTAATATCTGCAAGCATTTTTTGTGAAAATGGCACAATAACCTTTTTATAAAAGATGAAAAGTAAAATCGCAGCAAAGACATACTTAACAGGTGGAATAAATGGTTCAATAAATCTTGAATAGAAAGTTTGAACCTTATTTTCAACTTTAACTGTTCTATGAAATTCCAAATTATTTACTTCAACCGCATCACCTCTAGCAAGATTAAAACCTATAGCGCCTTTAGTGAGATTTTCGATAGCTTGAATTTCTTTATCACTCAAAGGAATGTATTCGTTTGTGATATTTCCTTGATCATCGGTAATTACTTTGTATTTTCCATCTACTACAACGGCTGCAGAAATTCTTTTAACGGTTGCAAATTGCTTCGTGGTATTGGTGATTTTTTTAGAAATTTCATTATTAGTTGTGGTTTGATTTTTAGTATAAACCTCACGCGCGCCTTTATCATCTAAGCCTTCTACAGGACCGATGTTTGAAACAGCGCCTGGTACACCTTGAATTTCTTTATCTTTATAGCCTTCTCTATGTTCTTCTAAGGTTTGCTCACTACGCACGACTGTGTTTGGATCATACACTTCACTTTGTGATTCTTCTTTAGAAAAATCATAATCAATACTAACCTTTGCTACTACCCTATCATAACCACCTGCAAATGGAGCAATGGAAGCAACAATTTTTTGCTCTAATTCGTATTCTTGATCTCTTTTATATTTAATTTGAGCAGCAATTAAATCACTCTCAAAAGCACCCTCATCATCTAAAGGAATACCTTTTTGATCCATGATTTTTACATTTTCAGGGGTAAGTTTTGTTACTGAAGAAGCAATTAAGTTTTTAATCCCCATAATTTGCTTTTTATTAAGCTTTAAACCATCTTTTATCGTCAAAGCTACTGAAGCAGTTGGTGGGACTTGTTGTTGAGTAAAAAGCGTATCTTTAGCAAAAGCAATATGCACTGTGGCGCTATGGATAGGCTCTAAACTTTCAATCGTTCTAGCAAGCTCACCTTCTAATGCTCTTTGATATTTTACCTTTTGTTCAGCTTCTGTAGCTCCAAATTCTTGTTTATCAAAAAGCTCAAAACCTACTTTATTATCTTTTGGCAATAACCCTGCTGAAGCGATAGCTAAACGCTGTTTATATACTTGTTCATTAGGTACTAAAATAGTTCCCTCATCACGCAAAATATAAGGAACTCCACTTTTTTCAAGCTGCGTTACTATCATCGCTGAGTCGCTAGTATTAGCATTTTCAAATAATACTGAATATCCAGCCTCACTAGCTACTGTAGAACCACTTCTAAAAAGGGTTAAAAATACTAAAAATCCAACTACAACAACAATAGAAGCAGCAATGATAATACGCTGTCTTAAACTTAAATTTTGATAAAGCTGACCTACTTGGTGCAGTATAGTTTTATAATCCATTTATTTCCTACAAACTAAAAATTTTTAGAAAACTCTTCAAAAAACCTTGAATTTTCATACTCTGTACCTATACTTATACGCACAGCATTTAAACCATAACTTTGTAAATTTCTTATTATTATACCGTTTTTAAGCAGTTTTTCAGATAAATCTGTGCTATTTTTTTCATCAAAAAAATAAGTAATAAAATTTGTATAGCTTGGAATGTATCGAATTTTATAATTTTTAGCAAAATCTTCATAAAGTTTCATTTGCGAAAAATTATTTTCCAAAGTTTTTTGCACAAACTCATCATCATCTAACGCAGCAACAGCAGCTTTTAAACTCAAATTAGTCACATTAAAAGGTGCTCTTAATTTATAAAACGCATTAATAATTTCCTTGCAAGCTATACCATAACCCACTCTCATACCACCCAAACCATAAAGCTTAGAAAAGGTTCCTAGATATACTGCATTTTGAAATTTATGGATTAATTCTTTAGGGTTGATATGTTTTTTGCTATCTTTAAATGAAGCAAATTCATTATAAGCTCCATCAATGGCTACCAAACAATCCTCATCAATTTTTTCTAAAAACTCAAAAACCTCACTTGCGTCTAAACACTCACCTAAAGGATTATTAGGCAAGCATAAAAAGATTACTTTGATTTCATTTTTATGCTTTTGATATAACTCATACAACTCATTTAAATCATGGGTTAAGCTTGGGGTTTTATAAACCTTAACTCCTAGTTGTTTTGCATAAATTTCATACATAGCAAAGCTAACCCCGCATTGTAAATAAGCCTTAGAATGATCAAGTTTTGCATGCACTATATATTCTATGATTTGATCACTCCCGCTACCTATGATGAGATTTTCTTTTAAAATATCATATTTTTGCGCTAAAGCTTGTTTTAATTCACTCATAGTATCATCAGGATATAAATGGGCTAAATGCGCATTATTTATAATGGCTTCTTTAGCTTTTTTGCTTGTACCATAAGGATTTTCATTACTCGCTAGTTTAATAACTTCTTTTAAACCATATTTTTTAGCAATTAAATCCATATCCTTGCCACTTTCATAAGTTTTAATAGCTTCTAAAAAAGGATTAAATTTCATTACTTTCTCCTGATAAATACGATCCAAGCCATTTTATATGCTCAGCTTTTTTTAATACTCTTTGGACATTTTCATCATCAATATGTCCTTCAAAATCTATATAAAAACTATGTACAAATTCTCTTGTTTTTATAGGGCGTGATTCAAGTTTTGTTAAATTTATCCCCTCTTTTTTAAACTCATATAATAAATCACTAAGCCCACCTGGTTTGTGTGCAGCAAGTGCTAAGATAGAAGTTTTACAATGAGGCATTTGAGGTATTTTTATATCACTTAAAATCAAAAACCTAGTACGATTTGCCAAATTATCCTCAATCGTTTCAAATAATATAGGCACATTATAAAGTTTTGCTGCAATCTTAGAGCAAATCGCAGCTGAAGTAACATCTTGCGAAGCTAAGTAAGCCGCATGAGCTGTGGATTTGCTTGCTACAAATTCTACTTCACTTAAATCATGACTTTCTAAAAAATTTCTACATTGATTATAGCCTTGTGGATGAGAATATATGCGTTTAATATCTTTTAAATTTTCACTCATGCTTACAAAAGAATGATGAATATCCATATAAATTTCAGCAAAAATTTTTACATCTTCATATTTTCCAAGACAATCAAGCGTCACACCCACTGCACCTGCTGTATTATTTTCTATAGGTACTACTCCATATTTTGCTTCTTTGTGAGCTAATTCTTTAAAAACATCTTCTATATTTGCAAGTGGAGTATAACGACTCATAGCACCAAAACGCGTTCTTGCTACTTGATGTGTATAGCTTCCCTCAGGGCCTAAATAAGCTATACTTTGAGGCATTTCTAAATTTCTTGATACAGCAAAAATTTCTTGATAAATTGCTTCGATTGCATTTTGATCTAATAAACCATGATTATAATTTTTAAGTCTATTTATAATAGCTCTTTCGCGCTCAGGTCTATAAATACTCCCACCTAAATTTTGCTTAATAACTCCTATATCTTTAACATGAAGCATTCTTTCATTAAGTAAAGCCAAAATTTTATCATCGATAGTATCGATTTTATTGCGTAATTTTTCTATCTCTTTCATTTAAACCTCGATATGTAGTAATCCTTAATACTATCATATACAAAATTAAGTTTAGTTGTATCAAGACCTTGAATGTTAGAAATTTTACCGCTTAAAACTAAGGCTGTTTGCATGCCAAGTTCATAGGCACCAAGCAAATCACCTTTAAAATCATCACTAATGATTAAAGTATTTTCAAAACTCACATTACAATCTTGCTGTTTTAATAAATTTAAAGCACTTTCATAAAAAGCCTTACTAGGTTTTCCTATCACTTTATAATCAAACTCGCATGCATTTTTAAGCATAGACATAATACTTCCAACACCTGGATAAAGCCTTGAGTTTTTCTTATAAATACTACTTTCATGCATTGCTATAGCTTGCACGCCATCTTTAATATACTCTATCATATTAGCAAAATCTTGAAATTTAAAATCATCATAACTTGCTAGCAAAAATGCTTTTGGATTTTTATAATCAAGCTCATAACCTAACTCTTGAAGTGAATCTAAAAATTCTTTTGCTCCAAAAGCTGCTATTTTACAAGGCTTTAAATGATCTTTTAAAACACAAAAAGGATCAATATAAACTTTTTCATTAATTTCAAAACCCAAATTTTGCAAATAATTTAAAAAATCTAATTTTTTGGTATTATTAGTAATAATCACATAAGGAATTTTTTCTTTATTTAAAGATTTAATGAGTTCTAAAGCACCATTTATAGGACTTTTATCATAATCTGAAATCAAAGTTCCTTGCACATCTAAAAACAACATTTTAATCCTTTAAAAAATCAAGCTCTAAAGCAATTTGATCCTCATAACTTTCTCTTTTTCTAATCATTCTTACCTTGCCATTTTCACAAGCTAGCTCACATACTCTATTACGAGTATTGTAATTACTACTCATGCTAAAACCATATGCACCTGCGCTTTTAACTATGATCAAATCTCCTGCTTTTGTTTTAGCTAGCTTTCTATCTTTAGCTAAAAAATCTCCACTCTCACAAACCCCACCAACAATATCACAAAGGCTTTCTTCTTTATTTTCACTCAAAAGCTTGATTTCATGATAAGCACTATATAAACTTGGACGCAATAAATCATTCATCGCCCCATCAATAATCACAAAACGCTTTTTATCATTAAATTTTTCATATAAAACTTTAGTAACAAACTCGCCTGCATTTGCTACCAAAAACCTGCCAGGTTCCATACCTATACACACATCAAGACCTTGCAAACTTGCTAGAATTCCTTGAGCATAATCATATAAATTTGGCTCTTGTTCATCTTTATAACAAACTCCTAAACCCCCGCCTATATCAAAGAATTTAATATTAATTTTCAAAGCTAAAAGTTCTTTTACTAATTTTGCAACAATCGCTGAGGCCTCATGGATACTACTTATATCAAGAATTTGTGAACCTATGTGAAAATGCACTCCAACTGACTCTAAAAATTGTGAGTTTTTAGCATAAAGATACATTTTTTTAGCACTTTCTATATCTACGCCAAATTTATTTTCATGCAAACCTGTAGAAATATAAGGATGTGTTTTAGCATCTACATTTGGATTTACTCTTATGCTTATACGAGCTATCTTTTGATTTTCTTTAGCAATTTGTTCTAAAAGAAGCATTTCTTCATAGCTTTCTAAATTTACATAAAGTATGTTTTGCTCTAAAGCATATTTTAACTCATCAGCACTTTTACCTACCCCACTAAAAATAATTTTATAATTTTTAGCCCCTGCTTTTAAAGCTCTATAAATCTCACCTGCACTAACACAATCAAACCCACTATCTAAAGAAGCTAAAAGTTTTAAAACACTTAAATTAGAATTTGCTTTAACTGCATAAAAAATTTGTGATTTTCTTGCTTTAAAAGCATCTTTTAACATTGTAAAACGCTCTTTGATTTTATCAAAATCATAAATATAAAATGGTGTGCTGTATTCTTTTGCTAGTTTTAAATAATCCATAAAAACCTCACTTGTAGTTATTTGTGTTTAAAATAATAAAAACTTCCTATACTCATTAAAATAAATACTGGTAACATTATACCAAGCTCTGGAAGTAAAATTTCATTTTCACTCAATCTTGTTAACAAAAACAACAAGCCCCAAACTAAAAGTATGCACACAAAAAACACAAAAGCTAAAAGTGCGAGATTAAAAAATCTTGCTGTTAAAGGAAAATAATAATACACAATAAGCATTAAAAATGGCGCAAAAAATGGTGTAAGAACCAAAGAATACAAGCTTGTTCTAAGTGTATTAGTAGAAATATTTTGTTTTGCAAAAATTGCCATACTTTCTAGCGCGTCTAAAATAGAATAAGAAGGATTACTCTCTACTAAAGAAATTCTTTCTAAAATTTTTGGAGAAAAGTCTTCTAAACCTTTAATATTTTTAAATTCTTCTATACTTAAACCCTCTTTTGAAACAATCAAATTTTGTGGTACATTAGTAGCTTTAGCATCATTTAAATCCCAAGAATCTCCATTAAATTTAGCAGTTTTTGCATGGATTATACTTTGAATGTCTAAATTTTTTACATCAAAGATTTTTACATTATATAGGGTTTGAGAACTTGTTTTTTGTATATAAATAAATTTATCATTATATTTAATCAAAACTTCCCCACCCTCTCTATCTACAACGCCACGCTTAAGAATATTACTTTTATATTCATCTGCATAAGCAAAGGAGCTAAAATTAAGTCCTACATAAACACAACAAAAAAACATAGCCCATAAAAAAGGATAAAAAATCACTTGATTTTTACTTAAACCCAAAGCATATAAGCTAACAAATTCATTCGAGCGTATCATATTAAAAATACACAAAACCAAAGCAAGGACTATAGCTAAAGGTAGTATATAAGAAGCTGCTGAGCATGTTAAGAAAAATATATATAAAAGCTCTAAATTTGCACTTTTTGGCAGTCTATTGAAATTGAGCAAAAAATCAATCGCTACAAAGAAAAAAGTCAAAGAAAAAAATAAAATAAAAAATGATTTTAAATACAAAGATGAAATATAGCGAAAAAATATACTCATCGTTTAACTTTTTAAAGAATATTTTGAAGCGATTTTTTCTATATCAGAATTTAAAAGCTCAAGTAAGGCTTTTTTGCTATGTTCTAAAACCTTAGTTAAGCTTTCTTGCTCTTCTTGTTTAAATTTCCCCAAAACATGAGAAATTACATCTTGTCCTTTTCCTACTCCTATGCGTACTCTCTCATAAGCATTACCACAAAGATTATCTATACTTTTAAGTCCATTATGCCCACCACTTGATCCACCTATTTTAAATTTCAAAGCACCTAAATTTAAATCTATATCATCATGGATTACAATAATTCTATCACATTTATAATATTCACTAACAGCTTTTACGCTTTCTCCGGATAAATTCATATAAGTGGAAGGTTTTAAAAAAAGAGTAGAAGAGCTTTTAAAAAGCTCTCCTTTAAATTTAGCATTTGAAAGCTTTGTTGTTTGCAAGTCTTTCAAAATTAAGTCAATTAGCATAAACCCTACATTATGACGGGTTTGGGCGTATTGTTCTCCTATATTACCAAGTCCTACGACTAAGGTCATTTTATCTTGCTTTTTCTACGCCAACTACAGCTACTCTATCAGCATCAACCATAGTTACACCCTCAGGTACAACTACATCGCGGATTAAAAGTGCATCACCAACATCAAGTTTAGTTACATCTAATTCAAAATAATTTGGTAAGTTTTCAGCTGCACATTTTACTTTTAATCTTCTTTTTGATTGGATTAAAACACCTTTATTTTTAAGACCCATAGCTGTTCCTACGATTTTTACAGGAACCATATATTTAGAAATAACACCTTTTTGTGCTACCTTTAAGTCTACGTGTTTTAATTCTGCAGTTACAGGATCTTTTTGATAATCAACTACCACAACATTTAATACTTTATCTGCTACTTTTACATCAAAAGCTAAAGTAGTTTTTTTGCGTACTTCTTTAATAAATTCATTTACTTTAAAAGCAGCATTGATGTTTTCTAATCCTTTTCCGTAGATGTTTGCGATTAGATAACCATCTCTTTTTAAAGCTTTAGCAGCTTTTCTACCGATACTCTCTCTAACGATACCTTCTAACATCTGTTTCCTTTCTAAAAAAATAAACGCTAATTATAGCTAAATAAGTTTATAAAGATTTTAAAATATCTTCATAAGCTATACAAAATTGTTCTAAACCATCATCAAGCAAATCCTTACAAGCTTTACTTAAAGCATCTTTTGAAATATTTGCATTCAATTTTTTCTCTATACATTCATCTTTCAAAGGCTCTTTAAATACGATTTGCTTACCTTTAAAAGCCTTAATAGCATCTAGCGGTGCAGTATTAATAGCTTTATCATAGAGTAATTCTTTAATATAATAATCTTTTTCTAAATCATCACCTTTAACACCCGTACTTGCAAATAAAGCTCTAATATTTGCTTCATTTTGTTTAATGATATAATTATAAGCCTTAGTTGCAGTGAGAATTCCTATATAATTTTTATCCAAAACTTGATTATTTAATAATCTATCAAAACGACTTACAAAAATGCTAATAACGGCTTGAGGTTCTTTTTTGGCTGCAATATTATTTTTTCTAAATTCCTTTAAACCTAAATTTAAAGCTTCAAAGCATTTTTTAGTTTGCTCAAAATCAAAAATCAAAGTAGCATTTACACTAATACCATTTTTCATTAATTCTTGCATTACTTCATAAGAAGCTTCTGTTGCAGGAATTTTCATCATCACATTTTCTTTTGCAATTTGCGTGTATAATCTTTTTGCCTCAGCCAAAGATAAGCTAGTATTATCTTTTAATCTTGGGTCAATTTCAATACTAATAAAACCATCATTATTTTCATAATAATTAATAGCTAATTTATCTGCAGCCTTAGCAATATCTTCTACCGCAAGATACTCATATAAGGCTTTTTTATCTTTGAGATTTGATTTTTTGATTTTTTCTTTATAAACAGCTGAGTTTAAAATCGCATTTTTAAAAATAGCAGGATTTGAAGTAGCACCATTGATTGTTCTTGAGTATATTAAATCCAAAAATTCATGATCCAAAAATTCATTTTCTATAAAATCACACCATAGTGAAAATTTTTTCATTGTATTACCTTTATTATTTCTTTTAAATCTTTTTTATCTATACAAATATCTGCATGAGATCTTAAAATTTCTTTGGCGCAAAAAGCTATTTTTAATCCACATTCTTTAAACATAGAAATATCATTAGCTCCATCGCCCACACACATAATCTCTTCTGTTTTTAAATTTAAAAATTTCTTAAGTCTTTGTAGTATAATACCTTTTGAGTTGTTAAACATAATTTCTCCACCAACTTTTCCTGTTAAAACACCGTTTTTACTATGCAAAAAGTTAGCAAAACCAAAATCAAAATGAAGTTTATTTTGTATTAAGTCAATTCCCTCATGAAATCCACCGCTAAAAACAATAATTTTTATATTTTTATTTTTTAAATACTCGCATAATTCTTTAGCACCATTCATCAAAGGTAAATTTTCACAGCACTTTCTTACTTGATCAACTGGCATTCCTTCAAGCAAGGCTACTCTAGCACTTAAGCTTTCAAAAAAATCAAGCTCACCATTCATTGCTTTATCGGTGATACTTTTAACAGCATCACCGACATTATATTCTTGTGCTAAAATGTCGATGGTTTCCCCATCCATTAGCGTAGAGTCAAAGTCAAAGGCGCAAAGCTTTATCATTAAAACTCACGCTTTAATAAAGCTTCGGCTTTTAATATAGTTAAAATATTTTCCTCTCTTTTACCTATACCAAAAATCATACCTTTTTCTTTTAGTAAAGTTTCAGGTGGCGGATCAATTCTGCTTCTGTGAATTTTGATAGCCTCTGTTAATCTATCTATCACAAAACCCGCATTACCTGCAGGAGTTTGATTTCCATTTGCTACGCCTTTTAAAACAATATATCTAGTTTGAGGTGTCATTTTAGAACTACCTTGATTAAATCTTTTTGCAAGATCTATCAAAGGCATAACATTACCCCTCATATTAAACACACCTAAAACATAATCAGGTACACTTGGAACCCTAGTATATTCTATAGGTTTAATAATTTCTTGAATATTAAGAATAGGAATAGCATATTCCTCATCTCCTACCACAAAACCAACAAGCTGAATAATATCCTCTTCTTTATCCACATCTGGTTCTGCAATTTGCGCTTGTTGTTTTTGCAAAACCTGGCTTAATTTATCATTCATCTTCTTATCCTAGTTTTAAATTTTTTCTAACTACATTTTCTAAGTACTCTGGAGAGTAAGGCTTAGTAATATACTCAGTCATTCCTACTTCCACACCTCTTAGACGGTCTGATTTACTAGTTCTTGAAGTTACCGCAACAAGTGGAAGGTTTTTGTATTTAGAATATTTTCTAATTTCACCTGCTAGGGTATAACCATCCATTCTTGGCATTTCAATATCAATCAACACTGCATCAATATCATGCTCACCTGATTTAATTGTATTTAATGCCTCAACGCCGTTAGTTGCTTCTATAATACTTACACCTAGTGGTTCTAGTGATTTTTGCATGATATTTCTATCCATCTTAGAATCATCCACTATAAGTACTGTATAATCGCTTGGTTTTTCCTTCACAACTTTTTTAGCTTGCGCTTCAATTTGTGCTTTAATATCTACTTTGATCTCTTTAGCTATATCCATCATAGCAGCAACATCAATAATCAAAGTAACTCTACCATCACCACGAATCGTCGCTCCTGCTATACCTTGGATGTTTTGTAAATATTCACCCATAGACTTAATAACGATTTCTTCTTGACCTACTAAAGTATCTACTATAATACCAAGCTTGCTTTCTGCTACACCTATAACAACTACATAAGTTTGATCAGTATTTTCAAGCACTTGTTTTACACCAAATACATCTGAAAGTCTTACTAAAGATAAAACCTCATCTCTTAAGCGAAGTACGTTTTTACCTTCAATGGTATAAATATCATCAATTGGCACTCTAACTGTCTCAAGAACACTTGCAAGAGGAATAGCATAAAACTCTTCTTGTGTACCTACAAGCAATGATTGAATAATTGCTAAAGTAAGTGGGATTTTAAGCTTCATCACAGTGCCTTTTCCAAGTTCACTGTCGATTTCAATCACACCATTTAGTTTTTCAATATTAGTTTTAACAACGTCCATTCCAACGCCACGACCTGAAACATTAGTAATTTTAGCAGCAGTTGAAAAACCTGGTTTGAAAATCAATGCAAACGCTTCTTTATCGCTCATTTGATCAGCTTCGCGCTCTGTGATTAAGTTTTTCTCTATAGCTTTTGATTTTAAAGCATCCGCATCAAGCCCTTTACCATCATCAGCAATTTCCACTACAATGTGGTTTCCTTCATTGTATGCTTTAAGATTAACGGTTCCTTTTTCTGGTTTACCATTAGCCACACGTGTTGCTGGATCTTCTATACCATGATCACACGAGTTTCTAATCATATGCATAATAGGATCGCCAATTTCTTCCACAATAGACTTATCAAGTTCAGTTTCTTCCCCTGAAATTTCAAGCTCCATTTGCTTACCAAGTTCACGGCCCAAATCACGTACAACTCTTGGGAATTTGTTGAAAACTTTTGCAATAGGCTGCATTCTTGTTTTCATAACTGCTAATTGAATATCTGTAGTAACAATGCTAAGTTGCGATACTACTTGGTTTAATTCTTCTAAGAATTTTTCCCCATCATATCTTTCTTCAACATCATCATAAATTTTTAATAAGCGGTTTTTACCAAGAACAAGTTCTCCAATTAAATTCATCAAATGATCAAGTCTTTTTACTTCAACCCTAATGGTTTGATCCATATTTGCACCACTGCTTCCACCACCTGCTGCAGGAACTTTTTTCTCAGCAGTTGCATTTTGTGCTTGAGCAGCTGGTTTACTTGGAGCTGGATTAGCTTCTTGTGTTTTTTTCTTTTCAGCACGTCTTGCTTGGTCTTCAGCTTTTCTTACTTTTAAAAGTCTTTCAATTTCAGCCTCAACCTCATCATCACTGAGTTTATTTACATCAACTTCAGGTTCTTCAGCCTTTGGCTCTTCTTTTACTTCTTCTTTTGGCTCTTCAGTTTTAGCCGGTGCAACAGACTCTAAACTTTCACCCTCTGAAATAGCGGTTAATCTTGTACAAATTGGAGCTATATCAAGTCCTATCGCTGTATCATTTCCATTATCTCTAATAGAATTTAATAAAGTTTTCATCATATCAATAGACTCTAAAACCACATCCATTACTTCAGGAGTAATTTTAAGCTCATTGTGTCTTGCTTTATTTAAAACATCTTCCATGTGATGAGTAAGTTTTGTTAAAACATCAAAATTTAAAAAGCTTGATGAACCTTTAACAGTATGTGCAACACGGAAAATTCTATTTAATAGTTCTAAGTCTTCAGGATTTGCTTCTAATTCAACCAAATCATGGTCAATTTGCTCAACTAGTTCAAAGGCTTCAACTAAAAAATCCTCAAGTATTTCTTGAATATCTTCCATTTTTACTCCTCACCTTTTTCATGTTTTTTAATAACACGAGAAATTTCAGCAAAGAAATCACTTGCGTTAAATTTAACCAAATACCCCTCACCACCTGCTTCTTTAACACCTTTATCACTCATAAACTCATTTGATAAAGAAGAGTTAAACACGATAGGAATATTTTTAAATCTCTCATCTTCTCTTACTTTAGCTGCAAAGTGGAAACCATCCATTTGAGGCATTTCAACATCACTTACAATGATTTTTAGATGTTTATTTAAATCATCACCATATGCCCCATATAGCTCTTGAAGTTTTTGTAAACCTTCAACCCCATCTTTTGCTTCTACAACTTTTAAGCCGATTTTATTAAGTAAATCTTTAACAAGTTTTCTTGCAGTAGAACTATCATCAAGTGCTAAAGCTATACCTTCAATTTTTTGAATCTTATCATCTTCAATATCAGTTTGTGGAGTATAAATTCCAAGCTCTTGCACTATACTTTCTAAATCTAGGATAAGTAAAACCTCATCACCCTCGATTCTAGTTACACCTGTTATTTTACTTTTATCCAAGCTACCTGCACTTGTAGCAAAATTAGCTGGCTCGATATTTTTCCAATTAATTCTACGAATTCTTTTTGCCTCATGTACGATAAAACCGATTAATACATTACTAAATTCAGTAATAATAACTCTAGGTTTTATATTTGTCATTTCTGGCTCTTGAATTTGCATCCATTTAGCTAGATTAATCACAGGAATCACCACACCACGAAGATCAAAAATACCTTCAACATACTCAGGCACCCCTGGAATTTCAGTCAAAAAAGGAATTTTTATGATTTCTCTAACCTTAGAAACATTTACACCATAAATTCCCTCATAGACTTTATCTTGGCCTTGCTTAAAGATGCGAAAATCAACAAGCTCCATTTCATTTGAACCTGTTTTAACGACATTCTCATCAAACATTATGCCTCCTTAAGTTCTATTTTGTGAAATCTGATTTCTGGTTCATATTTTACTACAAAAAAACTTTCCTTATATGCAAAAGTAGGTAAATTTAAATATTTTGTATCCTCAAATTCTAAAAATACATCTTGATGATAATGTCCTTCTATTATAAATTTTACATTGTAGTGTTTTATACGCTCTTTTACTAAAGTAGCAAATTGAGGAATTTTTCTAATAAGTTGTTTTTTATTTTGATTTTTTAAAATTTTTTGAGTAATTTTTTCTTTACTAGTAACATTTAAAAAATTTAAAAAAAGTAGTAAATAATGATTTCTCAAACTTTTTAAGCAAAATTGCAAAAAAGGTTTTAAAAAAATATCTCCATGGGCTAATTTTACCAAGGTTTTATCTTTAAATTCGCAAAGCAAAGGCTGTTGTTTTATGCTAAAAACCTTCACTTTTTTAAAAAATTTAGTCAAATTAAAATCGTGATTACCTTCTAAATAAATGATTTCAATCTCATCAGCAAGCTCTTCAAGTAAATCTATATAAGCTTTTGCAAAATCATGCGTGGCTTTTACCTCATAAATCAAAAGATCAAAAATATCACCCATTAAAAAAAGCTGTGGAGTTTGAATTTTTTTATCTTTTAAGGCTTGCAAAAAATCCCAAAAACCACGCCTATTTTCATTTTCATGTGCATCGGCGATGAAAATAGCATTTTCTTTTATACAAATCAATATCTTGCTTTCTCGTATTTTAACACTTTATCATAATCCACTTCGCCATTAAAAATTCTAATTCTATTAGAATTAAATTCATCACTTAACACATCTCTAGCGGAATCATAATCCTCGACTTTAATGCCACCAATGGTTGTCATCGTATGAATCAAATCATCTATCATAAATGGTCTATTTTTAGCTTTTATTATCTTATCTACTAATTCAGGATTGTTTTGTTTGAATTTATCACTAACTATAAAAAAGAACGGAATTTCAGCAGTGAATCTTGAAGTTACAAAATGTTCCGCTCTATCTCTATATTCATAGACACTTTCTCCATGATCACTAATATAAACAATAATCGCCTCTTTATCTTTGAAAAAACTAAACACTTCATTGACAAAATAATCATTATAGAGCACCGCATTTGCATAGTTAGCAATATTTACTTTAAATTTCTCATCTAAATTTCTTTTTATATCTTTACTTGTAAATTTAGCAAACTGTTTCTCATATCTTCTGTCATATCTAAAGTGAGTTCCCATCAATTGTAAGACAAAAAAATTCTTTTCATTAATTCTATCTTTAATAAGTGGTAACATTTCAGTGTCAAATGCTTTGGTAAAAATTTTATCATCTGTTGTAAATTTATTTAAAAAAATAGTTTCTTTGGCACGATTTGCTACAGCAGTAGTAATACTCGTATGACCACTCATCGGTTCATGGTTTGATATAAAAACAGTGTTGTATCCTGCCAACTCAAATAAATCAATAATATTTAGTCTATCATACCAATTTTCCTCATTTTCTATATTTGAGAAATTCATAATCCTTCTTAATGAAGCTTGAGTGCTTGCAAAAGGCGATATCGTGTCGCTAAATTTAATCAAGTTTCCATTTTTTTCTAAAATATCTAAATTTGGTGTAGTTTTTAAATCATAGCCATATAAACTCATATAATTTCTTTGAGTACTTTCACCTACAATAAAAACCACATAAGGGATTCTTTTTTCAATATTTATCTTCTCTTTATAAGAGTTAGCAACATTTTGATAATTATTTAAATAAAAAACATAATTTGCCCACAATCCAGTATCACCATAATAACCTCTAATTTGCAAAGGCAAATCTAACAAAAAGGTAAAATTAATTTTATCTATAGAATTTATTCCCTGTTTTTTAACAAAATAACGATTAGCACAGTCTAATAATAATCCTACAATAACAAAAATATAAATAGCGCAAAAAGATATTAGTATTTTTTTATTTGGTAAATACAAATATTTTTGTATTTTACTAAAAAAATAAATCCATAAAAAAATAAAAAGCAAAAACAATATAAAAATACTGATCAATTTGATATCAATATAAAATTCAAAAAATTCGTAAATTTCGCCTAAATTTGTTTGTAAGAAAAAATCTATAAACATAGGGTTAAATTTGGCAGAATAATTTACCAGTAAATAAGTTTGCAATATAAAAGCAATGACAGCATAAACTGTTAAAAAATATACAATATACCTAGCTCTTTCTTTAAAAAAAAGAAAAAATATATGAATGATAAAAATTTCTAGTATAAACACTATAAATACATTTTTTATAGCCTTAAATAATATCCATTCGTAAATTTCCCTTTCAAAGGTTAAATAACTCCACCATAATGAAATACTTACATCTAAAATAAAAATCAAAGATATATATGGAAAATATTTAATAATAAAATCAAAGTATCTTTCTTTTTGCATTAAAATTCCAAAGCTTTGTATTCTATAGAAATGATTTCAAATTCACTTTCCCCTTTTGGCAAACGCACTTTAAAATCATCGCCTTCTTTTTTACCAAGCATTGCTTTAGCAATAGGCGAACTAATGGAAATATAGCCTTTTTCTAAATTTCCCTCATTTACCCCTACCAAAGTATAAGTGCTTTGTTTTTCACTTTCTAAATCCTCTACAACAACAGTTGAGCCAAATTTCACACTATCATGCTCGTAAGAAGATGGATCGATGATTTGCGCTCTTGAGATCAAATCCCCAAGTTCAGCTATTTTACCTTCTATAAAAGCTTGTTTTTCTCTAGCTGCGTGATATTCTGCATTTTCTTTTAAATCTCCATGACTTCTTGCTATGTCTATTTCTTCTACTACTTTTGGGCGTTCAACTTTCTTTAAATGTTCTAATTCTTTTTCTAATTTCTCATAGCCGTATTTACTCATAGGTTCTTTTTGCATGATTTATCCTTATTTGATTTCATAAAGTATTTTAGCTAAATTTTTTGCACTTGCAAATTGCAAATATTCTTTTAAAAAATCTACTTTATCAAAAAATGCCTTATAATCGTATTTAAGATAAGCTTGATACAAATTTTCCACATTCACTTGCTCTTGTAAAAATTCAGGATTAAGCTCGCTTTTTCCTGCAAAGTCCAAAAAGATATTTGCAAGGCCTATGTGTTTGAGTTTTACAAAACATCTTGCGATAAATACATCAATAGCTTTAGCCTTATAAGCAAGTACAAAAGGCGTGCCGACCAAAGCTGCTTCAAGTGTAGCTGTGCCACTACAAATAAAAGCAAAATCAGCATTTTTTAGCACTTTTGGGGTATTGCTTTGAATTTCAAAACCATCTATATCCCCATAAAGATCTAATCTTTTTAGATTAAACTCGGGCACACAAAGGATTTTTTTACCTTTAAATTTAATGCTTAATTCTCTAAAAATAGGCATTAAACGCTTTATTTCACTTTTTCTTGAGCCTGGCAAGAAAGCGATTGCTTTCTCATCATCATTTTTTGAAAGTATAAAATTTATATCTTCTTGATTTTTAAATTCTTTTATCTCATCTAAAAGTGGATGTCCTACATAAGTGCTTTTGCTAAAAAACTCACTATCAAAAGGCAAGATAGAAGCTAGCACATCAAAATGACTTTCTATGATGGGTATGCGACCTTTTTTCCACGCCCAAACTTGAGGTAAAATGTAATAAATTCTTTTTACTTTAGAATTTACTTTTTTTAAAGCTTTTGCAAAAGGTATGTTAAAAGCGGGAGAATCTATACATAAAATCGTATCAATCTTTTGAGTAAGACTTAAATTTACTAGTTCTTTTATAGCTTTTTTGGCTTTTAAAATGAGTGGCAAAACCTCTATAAAACCCATAGCGCTAAACTCATGTGAGCTATAAAGTGGCTTGGAATTTAGACTAAATTCTTTACATAAACTCTCATCATAAATTCCTACTAAATCAAATTCTTTATACTCATTTTTATAAACTTTTAAAACTTCTTTTAAATGCAAATTTGCTGAAGGCTCTAAGGCACAAACTAAAAAGGTTTTCATTAACCTACCTTATATCAATTTTAAAAGACATTTTAACAAATTTTAACTTAGAGTTTAAACCCGCAAAGCGGGTTTAGTTTAATAAAGCGGAGTTGCTTCAACGATAGCAGGGGCAAAGAAAAATAATTCTTTTAATTCTATAGGTACAGAAGGATTTACGGTACAATCATCTAAACCAAAGCGATTTTCTATAGGCACGCGTGCTTCATAAAAAGTACTCATACATTTTACCCCACCATGCGTTAAAGATCTAATTTGCACAGCAGAACTTGTAGTAGGCATGATAGAAAAAACCGTTTGCATTTGTCCATCTTGTAAATCTTGCTTACAAGATTTTGTTCCAAAAGTTTTTTCATCTAAAACAGCCAAACACACATCAGCACCTCTAGGATTTATAAACTGCACATAACCAAAAGGGCGTTGCACAGCATACCTGTCCTTTTCTTTTAACTCATCGCTAAGTATTATTTCTTTTAAAAACCAATTTTGTTCTTCTAATTTTTCAGAGCTATATCTAAAAGGACTTAGTGAAATTCCTGTTTCTAAAGATCTTATAGCAAGCATAGGAGTAAAGTCTTCCAAATCATCAAACAAAACCTCAGCTCTTAAAAACCCCAAAATAGCAAAAAATAAAATACAAATTTTTCCCATCTTCTTCTCCTAAGGTCTTCTAAAATTTACAGGAAAATGATCTGAAGCTAAAAAGGTTCTAAGACCTGCTACAGCTAATACTGCAAGAATTGCAGGCGGATTATATAAAGTTCCTGTATTTGAATTTCCTGTAATCGCATAATCAATCGTATTTCCAGCAGTTTGTGTAAAAGAAGGTGGTGAAACTATATTAATACGCGATCTTAAATCAGGATCAAGCAAACCCACAAGGGTGTCAGGCCCTCTATTAAAGTCCCCCATAATCATCCAATTAATATGTGGCATATTTCTAAAATGCATATCTACAGCACTTACAATAGCTCCTGCATCATTACCTCCTCTTGATAAAGCATGCACACTAAAAAACGCATCATTTCCTATACGAATGCCTATAATAGGTCTTGAAGCAACGGTTGGAGGTGGTAAAACATAAACTTCATCTGCCCTCATTCTACTTACAATAGCCATATTCACACGATTTGCTCCAACATCTACTCTTGAATAATATATATAAACAGAATTTGGACGACTTGATGAGCCCAAATTCCACTCATATTCATGTATAGGAATTCCAACTCCCACAGGTTGAACTTGCCTTGGTGTCATCATCGCAGTACTTGGTAAAACTCCTGCTTCTTGAACAGCTAAAATATCCATAGGATTAGCACCGGTTACAAGTTGTCTTATGCTAATATTCCATTTGCTTTCAGTAGAAGCTGATGAGCCTTGTAAATTCCAAGTGCCGCTATTATAATTTTCTAAAGCAGCAAACAATAAATTAAAACTAAAAATTAAAAATACAATTTTTCTCATCATTGCTCTCCTGTATAAGCATAAGGTGATATTGTTTGAAAAGCAGGTGCACCAATGCTCCATTGTCTATCTAGATTTTTTTCTTTTGATTTCAAACAAGAGGTTAAATATATACTGTAATAATCAAAGTTAAATTCCTCCATTACATTTGCAACCGTTGTTTGTATGCATTGTTGTGTAGCATAATTTTGAATTTGATAAGCACCATTACTCATAGGAAAAAATCTCCAAAATTGTGCAAAATTTGTTTGATCGCAAGGATAATGCACTATACCATTACCATAAGCAGTTAAACAAGTAAAAGTTTTTGCATTTTTGATCATTACAGTATTATTTGGAAATTCAATAAGCTGCCATACTCTTGCATCACCAAAAGATTTGCTATCAAATAAATTATAGCCCCATATCCAATTACCCGGATTTAAAGCCCAAACCGTTAATGCAGCTCCATTTGGACTCATAATAGTTACAAAGTCACTTGCAATACCTGAATTTTCATACAAAGCGTTTGAAGTAAATTTATTATCCGAAGTTAACCTTGGCAATGGTCCTTTTATGGGATTATCTCCTTTAAAAGTATTTGTAGTAATTACTGGTGGCACAAGCGATATAGCAGGAAAATGTTTCCCATCTACTAAAGCTGGTGTTTTTTGCTTAGCAGGTGGTGTTGGATTTTTACCTATTTTTAAAGGATCAATATCATTTACACCGCCTAAAGAACGTGCCAAAGGATTAAATTGCTCTTTAGAAGAACATCCGATAAAAAAAGCTACAAATACACTAAATATCATTATGAATTTAATTTTTTGCATTTTTCCTCCTTGAATATTTAAATTTAAATATATTATCATAATTATAAATAAATTGTAATACAAAACACCATTAATAATTTTTCTTTATTTTAAAAAATATTTTATCACTTATGTTAAAATTTAAAAAAAGGAAAAATATGAAAGAAATTTTAATAACAAACGATGATGGCTATGAAAGTGAAGGCTTAAAAAAGCTTATTAAAATGCTAAGAAAGCATTTTAAAGCTAAAATCACCATAGTAGCTCCTGCTAGTGAAAAATCAGCATGCTCGCACTCCATAACACTAACCAAACCTTTGAGATTTCACAAGGTTGGAAAAAGATTTTATAAACTTGATGATGGCACACCTGCAGATTGTGTTTATCTTGCTTTGCATGCTTTATACAAAAAGCGTTTACCTGATCTTGTCATAAGTGGGATTAACAAAGGTGCTAATGTAGGCGAGGATATAACCTACTCAGGAACTTGCGCAGGTGCTATGGAAGCAGTGCTTCATGGAATTCCTGCAATTGCTTTATCACAATTTTACAAAGATAGCCAAAAAGAGCTTGATTATAAACTTGCTTTAAAGCTTACTAAAAAAATAGTCAAAAATATCTTTGAAAAGGGCTTTCCTTTAGATAAAAAAGAATTTTTAAATATCAACTTTCCTTCTAGTAAAACAGCCTTTCAAGGCTTAAAAATTTGCAAAGCAGGTAAAAGAATTTATAGTTATGAAGCACACTCAAATACAAATCCAAGAGGTGTAGAATACTACTGGCTAGCTGCTGCTAATCTTGATCATGAAAATGAAAAAGACTCAGACATAGCACTTTTAAAACAAGGCTATGCCACAATAACACCTATAATGCTTGATCTAACAGCTTATAATCAAATGAAAAATCTCAAAAAATGGATGAAAAATGGATAGATACACGCGTATAAAATGGCTTGTTAATGAAGAAAATTTTATTAAATTTCAAAATACCAAAGTTTTAGTTTGCGGACTTGGTGGAGTTGGTGGAATTTGTGTTGATGCGCTTTTTAGAAGTGGCTTTAGCAATCTAACTTTAATCGATGCAGATAAATTTGAAACTACTAATCAAAACCGCCAACTTCATAGTGAAAATATAGGCGTAGAAAAAGCTAAGGTTTTTGAACGCATTTACAATGCCAAAGGTATAGTTAGCAAAATCGATGATGAGTTTTTAAAAAGTTTTGATCTAAGTGAGTTTGATTTAATCATCGATGCGATTGATGATATACCTGCTAAGGTTGCTTTGGCTAATTTAGTTGATTTAAAAAAGCAAATTTTTATCTCATCAACTGGTGGAGCTAGAAAGCTTGATCCGACGCGTATTAAAACGACAAGTATATTTAAAACACATGGCGATGCCCTAGCTAAAAAATTCCGTTATGAGCTTAGAAAATCAGGCTTTAAAGGGGATTTTGATGTGGTATTTTCAGATGAAGAAGCTCATTGTAAAGATCTTGGCTCATTTATGGGTGTGACAGCCTCTTTTGGACTTGCTTTAGCTTCTTTGGCTTTAAGGAAAGTGCTTGATAAGAAAGCTTGATATAAAAGACTTAACTTCTTGCATCAAGCTTTTTAAGCAAAGCGTATCTACTCTTTGTAAAAATGATTACACAAAAGAACAAATTCATGTATGGATTAATATAAACCAAAAAGCTTGGGAAAGAAAATTTCAAAATCAACTAGGCTTTGTTTATGAAGAAAAAGGCCAAATCATATCTTTTATAAATATAAATTTAGAAGAAAAAACGCTCGATCTTTGCTTTACTCATGCAAGCTATGCTCATCAAGGTTATGGCAAAGCTTTATTAGAATTTGCTCTTAAAAACTACCCTTATAGTGAAATTTATACTTTTGCTAGCCTTAGCGCTAAAAATTTCTTTTTAAGAGCAGGATTTAAAATCATCAAAGAAAACATTGCTATAAGAGATCAACAAGAATTGAAAAATTTTTTAATGAAAAAGGAAATAAATTGAAAAAATTACTTTTACTTTTTAGTCTTTTTTGCTCTTTTGCTTTGGCAAATGAAAATTTAAAAGATCTTTTTAAAGATTACAATGAAAGTGGAGTTTTTATAGCTTATGATGGCAAAAATTATTATAGTAATGATTTTAAAAAAGCAAACAAGCGCATTTTACCTGCCTCTACTTTTAAAATTTTCAATGCCCTAATCGCACTCAATGAAAGCGTTGTGAAAAATACTAATGAATTTTTTTATCATTACAAAGGTGAAAAAGTATTTTTACCCTCTTGGAAAAACGATGCAAACTTAGCCCTAGCTATGCAAAGATCACAACTACCTGCTTATAAAGAACTAGCTAGAAAAATAGGCTTAGAAAAAATGCAAAAAACTTAAATAAACTTAATTATGGTAATCAAAAAATAAGTAAAATCGATGAATTTTGGATAGATGATTCTTTGCAAATTAGTCCTAAAGAGCAATCTGTTTTACTTTTTAAACTTGCAAATTTAACACTAGATTATCCTAAAAATATACAAAAAGAAGTGATTGATATCATTAAATTAAAGGAAAATAACCATTATGAGTTTTTTGCAAAAACAGGCTGGGGAAAAGAAAAATACGGACAAATCGTAGGTTTTATAAAAGATAAAAAAACTCATCAAATTTATGCTTTTGCTTTATGTATGGATATAAGTGATTTTAACAAGCTTTATCTAAGAGAAGAATTAGCAAAAAAATATCTATCAAATTTAATAAACTTGACACATAAAAAATAAAGGATGATAAGTCAAGGTATTTTGAAATTCTTTTTCATAGTTTTTTAAAAATGCCTTGCTTATGAAAAATTTTTCACTCAAAGCATTTACTCCGCTTAATTTCAAATGCCTAAAAAGCTCCAAAGTATGATCAAATTTTAACTCTTTTAACTCTTCTTTTGTTTTTATGATCTTAAAATTTTTAGAAAGCTTTTGCCTAATTTGCTCTAAAGTTAAATACTCAAGCGATAAATTAGTGCTTTGTTTTATTTGAGTAAAATTTTTTTCTCCAAAAGTAGAAAAAAGCAAAATTCCATTTTTATTTAACATATTTGCAAGATTTTCTAAAAGCTCATCTATCTTGAGCCACTGCATACAAGCATTTGAGGCTATAAGATCAAATTTTTTCGTGTAAAAATGATGATTTTTAAGTTCATTCATATCAAAAACGCCAAATTCATCAAACTTGCAAGGATTTTCAAAAGGATAAATATCATTTAAAAAATAATGCTTAAATTTAATACACTCTTGCAAAGCCTTACTAAAAACCCCTACTCCACAGCCAAACTCAAATACCGCTTTAAAATCGCTCAAATCATTCTCACTAAGCATTTTACAAAGCTCTTTAGCCATGTCTTTTTGCACTGGTGTATTTGCGCTATAAGTATCTTTTGCTCTTATGAAAGTTTGCAAAGCTCTTCCCAAGTGTGGTATTTAAAAAATGCAAAATGTGGCTCATCGATAAACATTGCCTTTTCTTTGAAAAAATTTAAAACATGCTTTGGTGGAAAGATTTTATCCTCTTTGCTAATTATGGCTTTATCCCAAGTGAAATTTTCATTTAAGTTTTTAGTGCAAAACTCATATAAACTTAAAAGTTCTGCTTTTAAATGCTCGTTTTTTTCAAAGTAAAATTCATCACTTAAGCTCATTCTTTTTTCAAGCAAATTTGCTTTAAAATCCTCTAAAGCAAATCTTTTTATCGTAAGTTTAAAAATGGCTTTTTTAATCCCAAATTCATCATTTATAGGTAAATTTGTGCCATTTATGGCTAGTTTTTTATCAAATTTTATATCTTTTAAAATTTTACTCGCCACGCAAACTCCCATAGAAAAGCCAACAAGAGTGATTTTTTCAAATTTATGAAGATTAAATTTCCAATCAAAACTCGTATAATCATACACCATTAAAACATTTACATCACTTTTTAAATGCGCAAAGTGGCTAAAATGTGAGCAAAAACCTGAAAAAAATAAAATCAACTCAGATGAATTTGCATTTTCATGTAAAAAATGAGTTTTCAAAGTACCTCCAAAACCTTTTCTAAGTCTTTTTTCACTAAACCAGCATGCAAAGAAAAGCGAATTCTAGCTGTATTTTTAGCTACGGTTGGATCTTTAATAGCAGGTGCAAAAACACCATTTTCTAAAAGCTTTTGTGAAATTTCACTAGCTAGTGCATTTTGCCCTAAAATAAAAGATATCACATAAGCCTCGCCTAAAACTGCACCTTTACTTGCTAAAGCATTTTTAAACCAAGCACTTAACTCTAAAAGCTCTTTTCTTTGAGCATTAAATTCATGCAAATGCTTAAAAACATGCAAAGTCCAAGCTACATTGATAGGCGCAATAGCAGTTGAGTATATAAAGGCCCTTGCTTTGTTAATAAAAAAATCTTTTTCATTACTTATCATACAAGCTCCCATGGAAGCTATGGCCTTACCAAAGGTAAAAACTAAAAAATCCACTTCCTTTTCTAAGCCCAAAAATTTCACATAACCCAAACCATCATCATTAAAACACCCTATGCTATGAGCTTCATCAATGTAAATTTTGATATTTTTAAACTCTTTTTTTAAATTTATGAATTCTTTTATAGGCGCAAAATCTCCATCCATACTAAATAGCGCTTCACTTATGATGATAATATTTTCAAATTCTTTATAATGCTTTTGCACTAAGCTTTGTAAATGCTTTATATCATTGTGTTTAAATCTTATAAATTTAGCCCCGCCAAGCCTTAAACCATCAATAATACTTGCATGCACTTGCTTATCTGCTAAAAACAAAGTATTTTTAATGCTTGCTAAAGCTTGCAAACAGCTAACATTTAAGGCATAGCCGTTGTTAAAATGCAAAATTTTTTTACCTAATTTAGCTTCTAAAAAGCTTTCAAATTCATCAAAAATCGCATAATTTCCACTCAAGCTTCTTGAACTTGAACTAGAAAATTCAAATTCTTTTAAATGTGTTAAAAAATCTTGCTTTAATGCTTTTTCATTGCTTAAATTTAAATAATCATTGCTCGCTAAATTTAGCAATTTCTGCCCATTATAAACGACATATTTTCCCTCATGTTTTAATGAGCGTAGAATTCTAAAATTATCTTGTTGTTTTAACTCATCTAAAATTTGTGCAATTTGCATTATTGTTTAAGCCTTGCGTAAGCTTGACAACCTAAATCATTTTTTAAATCACAAGCCTTGCCAAAATATCCTAAAGCCTTAGAAGTGTCTTTTCTAACGCCTTTTCCAAGTGCATACATAACTCCAAGATTAGAACAACCAGCCCCATCATTTAAATTACAAGCTTTTACATAAAGTTCAACTGCTTTAAAATTATCTTTTTTTACACCATACCCATTTGCATACATAAAACCAAGATTAGAACAACCCAAGCCTTCATTTAGATTACATGATTTTTGATACAATTCTACCGCTTTAAAATTATCTTTTCTTATACCATAACCTTTTTCATACATTACACCAAGATTAAAACAACCCAAGCCTTTTTCTAAACCACATGCTTTTTGATACAATTCCACTGCTTTGAAATTATCTTTTCTTACACCTTTTCCATCCATATACATAACACCTAGATTAAAACAACCATCTCTACTATTTAAACCACATGCTTTTTGATATAATTCTACTGCTTTGAAATTATCTTTTTTTATACCTTGTCCATTTTCATACATGAAACCAAGATTAGAACAGCCGTCCCCTCTATTTAAATCACAAGCTTTTCTAAGATATTTTTCAGCTTTTACATAATCACCATTTTCATAGGCTTTAATTCCTTTTTCAACCAAATCCTCTTGCGAGTATGCAAAATTTAAAAATAAAATCGCCAAGATAATCAATACTTTTTTCATACTTTACCTCTAAATTTAAGATAAAAGCTAATTATATAAATATTTTCTAAATAATCCTTTTTCATTTTAAAGCATAAATTTGAGTAAAAATTGTAGTATCATTAGCAATAAAAATCAAAGAAGTAAAAATGAATTTAAAAGAACTGGACTTAAAACACATTTGGCACCCTTGCACGCAAATGAGCGATCATGAGTTTTTACCTTTAATACCTATAAAAAAGGCTAAGGGGGTGTATTTGTATGATTTTGATGAAAAATCTTACATAGACTGCATTAGCTCTTGGTGGGTAAATATCTTTGGTCATTGTAATGAATACATCAATGAAAAAATCAAAGATCAACTTCAAAATTTAGAACATGTCTTGCTTGCAGGCTTTTCACATGAGCCTATCATAAAGCTTTCACAAAGACTTTGCAAGCTTTTACCTTTTGATAAATGCTTTTTTGCAGACAATGGTAGTTCAGCCATAGAAGTGGCTTTAAAAATGAGCTTTCAATACCACTTAAACAATGGCTCTAAAAAGGATAAATTCTTATCGCTTAGCAATTCTTACCATGGAGAAACCTTAGGTGCATTAAGCGTTGGCGATGTAGCACTTTATAAAAAAACCTATGAGCCTTTACTTTTAAAAAGTATCACAACGCCTGTGCCAACAAGCAAGGACTTTACAAAAGAACTTGAAATTTTAGAAAGTATTTTAAAAAATCATCATCATGAAATTTGTGCTTTTATACTTGAGCCTTTACTTCAATGTGCGGGCAATATGCACATGTATGAGCTTGGGTATTTAGATGAGGCAGTTAAACTTGCTAAAGATTATGGCGTGCAAGTGATATTTGATGAGATAGCCACAGGTTTTGGACGCACAGGGGAGATGTTTGCGCTTGATTATTGCTCACAAAGCATTGATTATATATGTCTTTCTAAAGCTATCACGGGTGGGTATTTACCACTTTCAGTGGTGCTTACTAAAGATGAAATTTATGAGAAATTTTATGATAGTTATGAGAGCCAAAAGGCCTTTTTACACTCTCACTCTTACACGGGTAATGCCCTAGCTTGTGCAGCGGCTAATGCGACTTTGGATATTTTTGAAAAAGAAAATATCATCGCAAAAAATAAAATCAAAAGTGCTTTTATAAAAACTCAATGGGAGAGTTTAAAAGAATTTGACTTTTTAGGAAATTTTAGAAATTTAGGTATGGTAAGTGCATTTGATATACAAAAAAGCAAATACCAAAGAGCAGGACTTGAAGTCTTTCAAAGAGCCTTAGAAAAAGGCTTACTTTTAAGACCACTTGGAAATACAATTTACTTCATGCCACCATATGTTATAAATGAAGATGAAATTGCTTATATGGTAAAATCTTTAAAAGAAATTTTTAAAGATTTTTAATTTAAAATAAATATCAAATAATCTAAATAAGGAATAAAATGTTTCCAAGTAAGCTTATTGAAATTCAAAATTTTTTATTAGAAAATAGAGCACAACTAAAAGAATACTCAAGAGATGGAAGAATAAATTCTGCTTTAAATGAAGATGATATAATAAATATCATAAATAATGATTTTAAAATTAATTTACCAAATGCTAGGGCTTGGTTTGATTTTAGTTTGGAAGAAAACGGGGAATTTTATCCTGTAAATATAAAAGTCACAACAACGCATACTACGGATAATTTAAATTGTAAACTAGGTGTATATTATGCATTGACAGGAAATATTCCAATTTTTAATAATATAAACTGGGAACAATATTTTTGTAACTTAAAAAAGAATTTAAAAGAAAATTGCAAAGATTATTATTTTTTAATTATAAATAAAGATAATACTCAAGATATATTTGTAGCTTCACTTAAAAGTCTTAATAAAATTTCACCTAACGGAAATAATTTACCTTTTCAAGCAAAATGGGATGAAAATAGATGTCCTATATCAAGAGATTTTAAAGAAGCCAAAGATTTTATAATGAAATGTTTTGCTAATTCTTTAAAACTTAGAGCTGATGCGTATTTTCATTTTAAGAAATATTTTAATGAATATGCTTAATATAAAAGAACTAGGGCAAGTTTTTACGCCACAATATGTAGTAAGTGACATGATGAGCTTAATTAAAAACAATGGTAGGTTTTTAGAGCCAAGTTGTGGAAATGGAGCATTTTTTAGAAATTTACCTGCTAATAAAATAGGTATAGAAATAGATAAAAATGTTATAAATGATCAACAAATACTAAATATAGATTTTTTTGATTATCCAATAAATGAAAAGTTTGATACTATAATAGGAAACCCTCCCTATGTAAAATATAAAGATATAAAATATAACACCAAATTTTCCCTACAAACTTATAGTCAAATATTTGATGAAAGAAGCAATTTATATCTGTTTTTCATATATAAATGCATTTTACATTTAAAAGATAATGGCGAATTGATATTTATCACACCTAGAGATTTTTTAAAAAGCACTTCTAGTATAAAATTAAATAATTTTTTATTTTCTCAAGGAAGTATAACTGATTTTATAGATTTAGGTGATAAAAAAATTTTTCATAACGCCCAACCAAATTGTGCTATATGGAGATTTGAAAAAGGAAATTTTAAAAGAAGTACAAATTGTTTAAAAGAATTTAATTGCATAAATGGACAAATACTATTTACTAAGAATCATTATTTTATACCATTTTCAAAATTATTTTTTGTAAAAGTTGGAGCTGTAAGTGGTGCAGATAAAATTTTTACAAATGACAAATTTGGAAATATAGATTTCGTTTGTTCTTCAACAAATAAAACAAAAAAGACAAAAAAGATGATTTATGGAAATTATGGTAAAACATGTGAATATTTAATACAACATAAAAATATATTATTAACAAGAAAAATCAAAAAATTTAATGAAGATAATTGGTGGCAATGGGGTAGAAACTATTATAAAAGTGATTTAGAAAGAATTTATGTCAATACAAAAACAAGAAATAAAAATCCATTTTTTATAAATGATTGCAAAGCTTATGATGGTTCTATACTAGCTATTTTCCCAAAATTTAAATGTGATAAAAATCTTTTACAAAAAATATGTGATAAATTAAATAAAATTGATTGGAATGAGCTTGGCTTTGTTTGTGATGGAAGATTTTTATTTTCCCAAAGAAGTTTAGAAAATTGCTTGCTAAATGAAAGTTTTAGAGATTTTTTAAAATTGGTTTAATATTTTCGCACACTTTATCATCAAATTCTATGATAGGAATTTTAGCGTAATTACTTATAAAATCCTTGCTAAAAGTATCTTGAGTTTTTAAGATTAAAGCAAGGATTTTAATATCTCTTTGTTTTAATGCTTCTATACTTAAAAGCGTGTGGTTGATACTTCCTAGATAGTCTTTTGCCACTAAAAACGTAGGGTGCTTAAACGCACTCATATAATCAATCATTGTTTTTTCATCATCAAGAGGCGAAAAAAGCCCACCAGCTAGTTCGATGATGAGTTTTTCACTTTGTGGAATTTGTATATCAAAAGCTTTATAATTTAAATTCTCTAAAATTCTGCCTTTGTGCGGGGAAGCAGGGGTTTTTAAAAACACGCCTTCTTTGAAAATCTTAGTTTTTGGGCTAAACTCAGCTACTACCTCGCTATCTTTTGGCATACCTGCTTGGATAAGCTTAAAATAATCAAAACCCAATTCCTTACAAAGTCTAGCACTTAGATAAGTTTTGCCAACATCTGTGTCTATACCACTAATGTATATTTTCATTTTAAACCTATGAAAGTATTTTTAAACCCACAGTACAAGCAATGATAAGAGCGATCAAAAAAAGCTTTAAAAAGCTTTTACTTTCTTTGTAAAAAAGCACTCCGATGATAACCCCACCTGCAGTTCCAGCTCCTGTCCATATAGAATAAGCCACACTCATAGCAATGCTTTGCATACTAAGGCTTAAAAACCCAAACGAAAAACCAAAACACACTATCAAAGCTAAAAGATAAAGCTTATTTTTAGTGCTTACAAGTTGTTTCATAATAATCACGCCAAAAATTTCAAAAGCAGTCGCCAAAAACAAAAAGAACCATTCCATTACTTAGCTTCCTTGCTAATGATTTTAAGGCCTATGATACTTAAAAGCAAAATGGCTATTAAAGTAAGCTTGGTAATAGAGCTTGGCTCATTGAAAATAAACATCTCATTAAGCACCACTCCAACCGTGCCAATACCTACAAAAACACTATAAGCAATACTTACTTCAAGTCTTTCACAAGCTTTTAAAAAACATGTAAAAGATATACAAACTCCAATGGCTGTTAAAGCATAATGCCAAATTTCAGTAGAGTATTTTAAACCACTCACCCAAAAACACTCAACCAAACCACCTAAAATCACCATAAACCAACCAAAATTAGAGCTTATTTTTGTTCTTTCTATCATAATCTACCTTTTTTCAAAAGCGCAAATTATAGCTAAAATTACAAAAATAAAACTTTAATCAAAAACTAAACATATAATAATAAAAAATATCATTATTATAAATATTTTTATAATATTAATTTATATTTAATTTTTATTATTATAGAATCAAAAGCTTGTAAAAAGGAGATAAAAATGAGTTTTTTAACAAATAGTAAAAAGGCTTTATTAATATTAGCTAGTTTAGCATTTTTAGCAAGTAATAATACTTTTGCAAAAGATTTTGAACCTATCATCGTGATACACGGTGGTACAAGTGGCTTAGGACTTACTAAAGAAGAATTTGCTAAAAGAGAAAAAGTAATGAAAGAATCTTTAAAAGCGGGCCAAAGCATACTTGAAAAAGGTGGAAGCTCTGTTGATGCAGTTATAGCTGCCATTAAAGTAATGGAAGATAGTCCTGAATTTAACGCTGGAAAAGGTGCTGTTTTTACTTCTGATGGATTTAACGAACTTGATGCATCTATAATGGATGGAAAAAATTTAAGAGCAGGTGCAATTGCTATGGCTAGGACGATTAAAAATCCTATAGAGGCAGCAAGACTTGTTATGGAAAAAACACCTCATACTTTAATAGCAGGGGAAGGTGCTGATAAATTAGCCAAAAAACATGGTTTAGAAATAGTAGGACAAAAATATTTTTTCACAGAGCACAGATACAAACAACTTCAAGAAGCTAAAAAAAGCAAAGAAGTATTACTAGATAGCGATAAAGCAAAGGCTCATCTTGGTGTAAGTACTGAGCCATATTTAGGCACAGTAGGTACGATAGCTTTAGATAAAAATGGCAACCTAGCAGCGGGCACAAGCACAGGTGGTACTACAAATAAAATGACAGGACGCATTGGAGATTCTCCTATCATAGGGGCAGGAAATTATGCAAATAATGACTCAGTAGCAATTTCTTGCACAGGAACAGGTGATATTTATATAAGAGTGGCTGTGGCTCATGAAGTTGCGTCTTTATATAAATACAAAAAACTTTCAGTACAAAAAGCAGCCGAAGAAACTATCAAACAAGTAGCTAAACTTGGTGGCACGGGTGGAATCATCTCTATAGATAAAAATGGAAAAGTTGGCTATGCTTGGACTAAAGATAAACTTGGAATGTATCATGGACAAGCAAAAATCGGTGAAGAACCAAAAGTATTTTGGCCACTTGGAGAATAATTAGCGTAACTTAACTTTTTTAACGCCTCGAAGTTTAAAAATCTTTGAGGCTCCGCTTTCAAAAAACTTTTCATCTACTATTTTATCTGCATTTTGCATAGCCCAATTTAGATCAAATTTTTTTCCATGAAGATTTGCAGAAGTAGAATAAAGCCAATCAAACTCTTTTAAAAATTCCTCATGAGCACAATCTTTCACGACGCGTATTGCTTTAGAATTAGGATATAAAAAAGTAGTTTTTTCGGATTTTCTAATAGTGTTTTTAAAATGACTTGGCACTCTTGTAAGTTTTTTAAGCTCACTAAATTTAGCTGTGGTAATCAAACAATCTTGGCTTAAAGGCCTTTTTTTTAAAGTATTAAGGGCTTTTAAGTCCTTGCTTAAAAACCCCGCTGTTGTATCAGTTTGAGCAAGATAAATCATGCTTTTAAGTATTCTTGCAAGCTCTTTACTTCAAGGCATGATTTATTTTGTATAGCTTTAATCGCTTTAGCACCTGCATACGCTGCTCTTAGGTTTGTAAAATATGGGGTTTTAAAGCGTAAAATATTTGCTCTAATTTTTTTAGTATCACCTTTAAAACTATGCTCATCGCTAGTATTAATAGCAAGTTGAATTTGAGAATTTTTTAACTTATCCTCTACATTTGGGCGTCCTTCAGAAATTTTATGCACAAACTCACACTCTAAACCTGCTTCTTGTAAAATTTTATAAGTACCGCTTGTAGCAATGATTTTAAATCCTAGCTTAATGTATTCGTTAGCTAAATCTACTGCGTATTTTTTATCTTGTTCTCTTAGTGATAAAAATACATTGCCACTTTCTGGTAAGAAATTTGAAGAAGCAAGTTGGCTTTTTGCATAAGAGTTTTCAAAGTCTTTGCTTACACCCATAACTTCACCTGTTGAGCGCATTTCAGGCCCAAGCTCAAGGTCGCTTCCACTAAGTTTGGCAAAAGGAAATACCACTGATTTTACACTAATGTGTTTTGGTTTTTTAGCTTTTAAAATTCCATTTTTTTCTTCTACCACTTTAAAGGTATCATAAAATTTCAAACTTTCTCTTAAATTTCCTTGCCACATCACGCGCGTTGCAACCTTAGCTAAAGGAATTCCTGTAGCCTTACTTACAAAAGGCACAGTTCTACTAGCTCTTGGATTTACTTCTATCATATAAAGTTTATTATCATGGATAGCAAATTGTATATTTAAAAGCCCTACTACACCTAAATTTAAAGCAATATCTTTTGTTTTTTGCTCAATCATTTCAAGCATAGCTTCATCAATATTTACAGCAGGTAAAGAACAAGCACTATCGCCTGAGTGAATTCCTGCTTCTTCAATATGCTCCATAATACCTGCTACATAAACTTCTTTTCCATCGCTTATCGCATCTACATCAAGCTCAGTTGCATTGTCTAAAAATTGATCGATTAACACCGGAGATTTATCACTCACATCCACTGCTTCTTGCATATAAAGTCTAAGCTCACTCTCATCATGCACCACACGCATTGCACGACCACCCAAAACATAGCTTGGTCTAACAAGCACAGGATAACTTATCTCATTTGCCTTTATAATCGCTTCTTCTACACTTATAGCTGTGCCATTTTTAGGTTGATTTATGCCTAAATCCTCAATAAATTTAGCAAATTTCTTTCTATCTTCAGCTAAATCTATTACCCTTGCACTTGTTCCTATAATCTTTGCTCCAAAAGCACTAAGGCGTTTTGCAAATTTAAGCGGAGTTTGACCACCAAAATGCACTATCACCCCATCAGGTCTTTCTCTATCAATAACTGCTCTTAAATGCTCAAAATCAATTGGCTCAAAGTATAAAATATCACTTGTATCATAATCTGTCGAAACCGTTTCTGGATTACAATTATACATTATAGTTTTTACACCCATATCTTTTAGAGCAAAAGAAGCATGCACACAAGCATAATCAAACTCAATACCTTGTCCTATACGGTTTGGCCCACCACCTATAATCATCACTTTTTTATCTTTTTTATCTTTACTTTCTTTTACTTGCGTAGCTTCATTTGCATTGATACTTGAGTATAAATACGGAGTTAGTGCTTCAAATTCGCCTGCACAAGTATCTACTTCGCTATATTGAGCGATGATTTTATGCTTAATTCTTGCATAATAAATATCATTTTGGCTTAACTCAAGATTATCTTTTTGATTAATCAAGCTAGCGATTTTTTTATCTGAAAAACCTAAGGTTTTAGCTTTTCTTAATAGTTGCTTATTACTTAAAATATCCATATCTATTTGGTTTTCAAATTCCACTATTTCTTTGATTTGATTTAAAAACCAAGGATCTATTTTACAAAGCTCAAAAAGCTCTTGTGTGCTAAAACCTTCTCTAAAAGCTTGTGCTATATAAAGTAAACGTTTTTCATTAGCTTGGCGAATTTTTGCCAAAAGCTCATTTTTATCACATTCTATAGTATCAAATCCACTTAAATTTCTCTCAAGTGAGCAAAGTGCTTTTTGAATGCTTTCTTTAAAAGTTCTCCCTATAGCCATAACCTCACCCACGCTTTTCATAGCAGTGCCTAGCTCTGTGCTTGCATTTGGGAATTTTTCAAAAGTAAAACGAGGAATTTTAGTTACGATATAATCAATTACCGGCTCAAATGAAGCAGGAGTTCCTGTGATATCATTTTTAATCTCATCTAAACTAAATCCAACTGCTAAAAGCGTAGCTACCTTAGCTATGGGATAGCCCGTAGCTTTACTAGCTAGGGCTGAAGATCTTGAAACCCTAGGATTCATTTCAATAACTATCATTCTACCATTAGTTGGATTGATAGCAAATTGCACATTTGATCCACCTGTATCTACTCCAATTTCTCTTAAAATAGCAAAAGAAGCATTACGCATTGCTTGGTATTCTTTATCAGTCAAAGTTAAAGCAGGAGCTATAGTAATAGAATCACCTGTATGAACCCCCATAGGATCAACATTTTCAATAGAGCAAACGATAATACAATTGTCATTTTTATCTCTAATGACCTCCATTTCATATTCTTTCCAACCAAGCAAGCTTTCTTCGATTAAAATTTCATGGATAGGGCTTAGTGCTAAAGCAGTATTTGCAAGTTCTGCAAACTCATCCATATTATACACCACGCCACTTCCTGCACCACCTAAGGTAAAAGAAGCTCTAATCATCAAAGGAAAACCAATCTCATCAACAGCTTTTAAAGCTTCTTCATAATTATACGCATACATAGATTTTGGCAAATCCATGCCAATTTTTTTCATACATTCTTTAAAAACTTGTCTATCTTCACCTTTTTTTATCGCTTCAGGATTTGCACCTAAAAATTTTACATCTGCAAGCTCACCACTTTCATAAACTTCCATAGCAACATTTAATGCAACTTGGCCACCCATAGTAGGTAAAATCGCATCGATTTTTTCTTTTTTGATTATACTTAGAATACTTTCTTTAATAATTGGTTCTATATAAGTTGCATCAGCAAATTCAGGATCTGTCATAATAGTAGCTGGATTAGAATTGATCAAAACTACTCTATAACCTAGCTCTTTTAAGGTTTTTGCTGCTTGAGTTCCTGAGTAATCAAACTCACAAGCTTGACCTATAACGATAGGCCCACTGCCTATTAATAATATATTTTTTATATCTGTTCTTTTTGGCATGTATTTTCCTAAGCTGAATTTTTAGCCAAATTATAACAAATATAAGTTTTTTAGAAGTTGAAATTAATAAAGAATTTAGCTCTTAAAGAGCTAAATTTTATTGACGCTTACCAAAAGTTATAGCATAAGCTTCATTTCTTACATCAAATAAAGGATCTTGTGGTGGATTAACCCCTTGAGGTACATCCGAAGGAAAATATACATCAAAATTACAATCTTCCTTGCTCAAAGCATTAACTTTAAAAGTCCCAACTAAACTTTCTTTGTGTTTACCACTCCACAAAGCCGTTGTATCATTAGTAATATCATTTTTATTTGCATATACTAAATACATTTTATACTCAACTGGCTTATTAGTCTTTATACGATTTTGAAAATCTTCTTTTAAAAAATCACTACTCGCACTTTTCATTTGTGCTTCATTTAAATATGCCACACCTTCACTTGGAACTAATTTCCATCTTACTGGTAGATAATTTTCTCCATTTGCTTGTTTGAAATAAAAAGTATGAATACTAAAAAATGGAGTATTTACTACGCTTTTACTGATACCAATTTTATCCGTATATGCAGCAAAATTTCTATAAGAATCAACCTCTTTCATCATCTTGCTTATTTTTTCTTGATCGACTTTACCATTTACAGGAAGTCTCATTTCAAAAAACTGACCAAACTCTTTAGGATTTTTTGCAAAATTTATTTCTGTATTTAGCATAACCATAGTCCAAGAGGCAGAATCTTTAGGATCAGTAATTCTAATAGCCATACCCCTTGTTTTGCTTTTATCATCTTTAAAAGCACCACCCAAAGAATATCTTACTTGAATCGGTAAGCTTTTTTGTGTTAATAAAGGCACATCAACTTCTTTATTGATAGACAAAGCTGGCTCAAAAGTTCCCATAGCACAAAAACCCTTTGCATGATTAACCTTTGCTTTCGGATTTTTAGGGTCTGCATTAAGTTGATAAAAAATATCTGCTATTTTTTGCGCATCATATTCTACTTCGTTTGCATAAATAGCACCACTTAAACAACAAATAGCCAAACAACTGCTGATATATTTTTTCATTAAAGCTCCTAGTTTTAAACTTAGAAGCTATTGTAATATTTAATTCTAAATAATAATTTATATTAATTAAAATAAATAATTTTTTACTATAAATTTTCCACCATATAAAAATAGTTTGGCACTTTCATCTTAGCATAAGGTTTAACATAAGCATTTTGATAAGCACCCTCTTCTTCTATTTTAAAAATTTCTCCTACTGGAATTCCTGAAAAGAAAATTTCATCCAAACCACTTGTATAAACCTTATCGCCCATTTTAAGCTCAAGCCATTTAGGAATATACTTAACTAAAATATAATCATTTCTTCCATGAGCTATACCTGGTGCTTGTTCTTTACCTATGTAAACAGAAAAAATACATTCTTCATCACCTTGCAAAAGCCCCAAAGCTCTACCATTTTTTTCTATGACTATGCCTGCTGTATAGCCATTATAAATTAAGCCTTTGATTTTTCCTTTATAATCAACATCAAGCCAAACCTTATGATAATCACTAATTTGCGCATAAGAAGTTGCTTTAACTAAACTCACATTAGGATAATAAAAACTTGAGTTTTTATCACTTAAAATATTATTTAGCTCATTAGCAAAGTTTTTCATATAAATATTATTTTTTTCAAGCTCAGCATTTCTTTCTCTTAAAGTTCTAATTTCTTCAGCTTGGTTAAAATGCTCGTTGAATTTGTTTTTTAAAAGATCAATACTTTGAGAAAATTGATTAACAATAGCAATATTTAAATCTAAAACATTTCGTTTTATTACATCTCCATAATAAAACGAAATAAATACTAAAAAAGATAATATTAAAACGCTAAGAATTTTACTCTTCATTCGTTAGCTGGTGTAATAATGAAATTTCTTCTAAAGCTTTACCTGTACCTTTTGCAACTGCTAAAAGTGGCTCATCAGCTACATATACTGGAAGTTTTACAATTTCAGATAAATATTTATCAAGCCCGCGTATTAAAGCTCCACCTCCTGTTAAAACAACACCATTTTCAACAATATCAGCTGCAAGATCAGGTGGCATCATTTCAAGAACGATTTTTAAAGCATCAGCGATTTCTTTTAAATGTTCGCGCATAGCTTCTCTTACATCTTCACTTGTTAGTTCGATTCTATTTAACAAGCCTGTTACTTGATCGCGTCCTTTAACTACCATAGAAAGCTCTTTTGGAAGCTGAACTGCTGAACCAATAGCGATTTTAATTTCCTCACCAGTTCTTTCACCTATGACAAGATTATATTTTTCTTTTACATAATTTACTATACTAGTATCAAGCTTATCACCGGCTGTGCGGATAGATTTTGAAATCACAAGCCCGCCCAAAGAAGTAACGCCAATCTCAGTTGTACCACCACCAATATCTACCACCAAGCTCCCTTGAGGCTCTCTAATAGGTAAATTTGCACCAATAGCTGCTGCCATAGGTTCTTCTATCAAAAATACTTCTCTAGCGCCCGCACTTAAAGCACTTTCTCTAACTGCTTTTCTTTCAACTTGGGTTAAACCATAAGGTACTGAAATGATAATTCTAGGTCTTAAAAAAGATTTTCTTCTATGAGTTTTTTCTATAAAATAACGGATCATTTTTTCAGTCATATCAAAATCAGCAATCACACCATCTTTCATAGGACGGATTGCTTCGATATTACCTGGGGTTTTTCCTACCATTTCCTTAGCTTCTTTTCCAACAGCTAAAATTTTAACCCTACCATATCTTTCACGCTCTACTGCAACAACTGAAGGTTCATCAATCACTATACCTTTATCTTTTACCAAAACTAAAGTATTTGCGGTACCTAAGTCAATCCCCATATCACTTGAAAAAAATCCAATTATTTGATCTAAAATCATTCTCAGCCTTTAACTTTTTTATTTTTTATAAATAAAGGTTTTGCACCTTCTTTGATTACCTCTTTGGTAATTACTATACTATATCCATTATACTCTGGCAAATCAAACATCAAATCTACCATCATCTCTTCAATAATACTTCTTAAACCTCTAGCCCCTGTTTTACGCTCCAATGAAAGCTTAGCAATCTCTCTTAGTGCTTCATCTTCAAATTTTAATTCCACATTATCAATAGCAAAAAGTTTTTGATATTGTTTAATAATGGCATTTTTTGGCTCTGTTAAAATACGCACCATGCTTTCTTCATCAAGCTCTTCTAAAGAAGCAAGCACATGCAATCTTCCTATAAGTTCAGGGATAAGCCCAAAATGCACTAAATCATCAGGTTCTAATCTTTGAAGTAAAGCTTCTTTTTCATCTTTTTTATCATCAGTAAAAAAGCCCATGACATTATCGCCTAATTTTCTTTTAATGATATCACTAATACCATCAAAAGCTCCACCACACACAAATAAAATATTAGTCGTATCTATTTGTATAAAATCTTGATTTGGGTGTTTTCTACCACCTTTTGGCGGAATATTTACTAAAGATCCTTCAATGATTTTAAGTAAAGCTTGTTGCACACCCTCACCACTCACATCTCTTGTAATGGAGCGATTTTCACCCATCCTTGCGATTTTATCTATCTCATCGATAAATATAATCCCTTTTTGTGCTCTTTGCACATCTCCATCAGCAGCTTGCAAAAGACGAGTAAGGATATTTTCAACATCTTCTCCTACATAACCTGCTTCAGTTAAAGAAGTCGCATCACAAATTGCAATAGGCACATCTAAAAATCTAGCTAAAGTTTGCGCTAACAAAGTTTTTCCACTTCCTGTTGGACCTACTAATAAAATATTTGATTTTGCTAATTCTGTATCATCATCTTCTAAGTCAGATCTAAAAAGCCTTTTGTAGTGATTATACACCCCTACACTAAAGATTTTTTTAGCCCTATCTTGCCCGATGACATATTTATCTAAATATGCTTTTAATTCTTTAGGGGTTATGTCTTTAAAATTTTCTTTATCAACTTCTTTATTTTTTAGCTCTTTTTCCTCTCCAAAGAAAATATTGCAAGCACTTTCAGCACAATACTCACATATAAAGGCATTATTATAATCATTTACTAAAATTCTTCTTTCGCTTGTTTCTATTTCGTTACAAAAACTACATCTTTTAACCATGGTTTTTTTCCTTATATATAGGAATTCCTCTTTTTGTTTCTAAGATAAAATTACACATTTTTTTAACATTTTCACTAGAAGCACTTTCTAATAAATTCAAAGCATTATCTTTTAAATTTCCTTGTCTGAATAAAAATTTAAAAGCCTTGCTTAAAACATCCACTTCTTCTTTATCAAAGCGTCTTCTAATGCCTACTAAATTCAAACTTCTAATGCTTGCACGATTTCCCTCAGCCAAGCAAAATGGCACCACATCTTGAGAAAGTGCGCTAGCACCTGCTATCATACACCCTTCTCCTACTTTTACAAATTGATGTATTGGAGTAAGCCCACCTACTACAGTATAATCTCCAAGTTCTACATGGCCTGCTAAAGTAGCATTGTTTGCTAAAATGATGTGATCTCCTAAAGTACAATCATGTGCAATATGAGAATAAGCCATGATAAAAGCATTATCGCCTATCCTTGTGAAGCCATCGCCTTTAGCTGTACCTGAGTTAATAGTAACAAATTCTCTAATAACCGCATTTTTTCCTATAATAACACCTGAATTTATCTCATCTTTATAAGATATATCTTGCGGGATATCTCCAACTATAGCATAAGAAAACACTTTCGAATTCTCACCTATAGTTACATTAGGTAAAATTCTTGCACCTTGTTTGATGATGGTATTTGCGCCTATGTTAGCATTTTTACCAATATAAGCATAAGCTTCTACTACAACATCATCTGCTATAATAGCTCCATCTTCTATAACTGCACTTGGATGAATTTTGCTCATCATTTATCTACTATCATGGCTTTAAGTTCAGCTTCTGCAACTAATTGCCCATCTACAAAAGCTTTTCCTTGGAAAATCCACATATTTCCACGATTTTTTACTACACTCATTTCATAATCAAGTCTATCACCAGGACGCACTGGATTTCTAAATTTTGCATTATCAATACCCGTAAAATACACTACCTTAGTGCTTGGATCTACTTTATCATCCATACTTTCAAATGCTAAAACCCCTCCGGTTTGTGCCATACCTTCTAAAATTAACACACCCGGATAAATTGGATGATCTGGAAAATGTCCCATAAAAACATGATCGCTTATACTAATATTTTTATAACCTCTAACAACTTCTTTGTTTTTTAATTCTACGATTTTATCTACAAGTAAAAATGGATACCTATGTGGTAAAATTTTTTGAATTTGCATTACATCTATCATAAATTTAGCCTTAAAATATATTCAAAATTCAGATTTTACAAAAAAAATATTAATAAATTAATTAAGTTTTATAACTTCACAATCTTTTCTTTGCTATCAAAATAAATTTCACTTTTTGCCATAAATTCATAAGCACCTTTAATAATATTTTCAACAATAATCACCGGTGAAAGATCATAAGCACCAAAATGCTTTTGTCTTATTTTGATTTCTTGCTCTATTTTTAAAGGATTTTGTAAAAAATCTTCGTAATTTTTAAATCGCATTTTACATAAGCTATTAAAATAATCAAAACTCCATAAATTAATCTCATCCTTTGCACTTTTATAATGCTTTAAACCCTCATCTAAAACACTAAATTTAGTGTAAGAATTTTTAAAATGTGAGTAAAATAAAACATGAGTTCTTATAGCTTGCTTGTTTTGTTTTATCAAAGCCCTTAACAAGCGATAATTTAAAAATTTCTCTCTTTGAATTTCAAATTTAATGCCCTTTTTTTCTAAATTTTTTACTTGGTTATAGAATTTAATTTTTTCTTCTATACTTGAAGGCAATATTTGTTTATTAATAGGACTCATCAGCTCATCTATAAAGGCTTTTTGACCTTTTTGCTTAGAAAGCGCATAAATACATCCGCAATAATTTTGATGATAAAGCATATCTTGCTTTGCTAGGGCAAATTGTCTTTGCGTGCCTCCATTTTTTCTAAAATCAGGCGCTAAAAACTCTATGCCAAATTTATCACATTCTTTTTGTAATGCTAATTTTAGTTGCTCTAGGTCTTTTTTAGGAGATGTTAAAAGAGTTGTTGTAAGTTTTTTTTCTCCTATTTTTTGAGCAAATTCAACACTTTTGTGCATTCTAAAATCAAAACAAATTTGACATCTTGCACCTTTTTCGGGCTCATCCTCATAGCCCTTTACACTCTCAAGCCATTTTTCATACTCATATTCACCCTTATAAAGTTTAATACCCAGCTTATCACAACTGCGTTTAACATCTAAAAATCTAAGTTCATGCTCACTATATGGATGGATGTTTGGGTCATAAAAATACCCGATGATTTTTTCTTCAGGATAGGCTTTGCTTAATTCTTGTATAAAATAATGACTATCCACACTACAACAAATATGTACTAGCATAATTCTTTTAACACCTTAAAAGCATGATCTTTAGCTTTTACATTTTTATAAATTTTTGCGATATTTCCTTCCTCATCAACTACAAAAGTAGATCTTATAAGCCCTTCATACTCTTTTCCATAATTTTTCTTTAAACCCCAAGCGCCATAAAGTTTGCAAATTTCTTTTTCACTATCACTTAATAAAGTGTGCTTTAAATCATATTTTTTTATGAAATTTTCATGTGATTTCACACTATCTGGACTAATACCTATAATCACAGCATTTTGCCCTAAAAAATCTTCATAATTTTGACTAAATTCACAAGCTTGTGTAGTACAACCTGGGGTATTATCTTTTGGATAAAAATACAAAATAATTTTTTTACCTAAAAAATCACTTAGAGAAATTTTAACCCCATCTTGATTTAAAAGTTCAAAAACTGGGGCTTTATCGCCAATTTGCAATTCTTTCATTTTTTACCTTTCAATCTTAATTTTTCTACACTTTCACCACCAAAAGCAATATTATATGGCTCAATATCTTCTAGCATTATGACTATATTTTGCTTTGGTTTATTATATTTTGTATGCAAAAGCTCTGTAATATCTGCTATTAACTCTTCTTTTTGTGCTTTACTAAATTCTGGTTTAGCGAGTTTGATACTAATAATAGGCATTGTTTTTCCTTGCTTTAAATAAAGAATTTTACTATATTCTAGCAATTATTAGTATATTTTTGATAAAATTAGTTTTATTTTCAATAAAGGCTTATTTATGATTAGGGCAAAAAAAATTTGGATGGATGGAAAAATCATTGATTTTGATGATGCAAAAATTCATGTTTTAACACATTCATTACATTATGCAAATGCAGTTTTTGAAGGAACAAGAGCTTATAAAACACAAAATGGTTTAGCAATTTTTAGATTAAAAGAACACACCAAAAGACTTTTAGAGTCTGCAAAAATCACTTTAATCAACTCACCTTTTTCTCAAGAAGAACTTGAAAATGCACAAGTTGAACTTTTAAGAGCAAATGATTTTCAAAATAACACTTATTTGCGCCCATTCATCTTTTTAGGTGATGGAACTATGGGAGTTTATCATGCTAAAGCTCCTGTTAGAGTAGCTATTGCTGCTTGGGAATGGGGTGCTTATTTGGGCGAAGAAGGCTTAGAAAAAGGTATTAAGGTTAAAATTTCTTCTTTTGCTAGAAATAGCGTAAAATCTAGCCTAGGTAAAGCCAAAGCAAGTGCAAATTATTTAAATTCTCAAATGGCTAAATATGAAGCTATAGAAGCAGGATATGAAGAAGCTTTAATGCTTGATGAAGAAGGTTTTGTAGCAGAAGGGACAGGCGAGTGCTTTTTTATGGTTAAAGACGGGAAATTAATCACCCCGCCAAATGATTTTTCATTAAAAAGTATTACCCAAGATACTGTTTTAAAAATTGCACATGATTTGGGCATAAGCGTAGTGCGCCAAAGAATTTCAAGAGATGAAGTTTATGTGGCCGATGAAGCATTTTTTACAGGAACTGCAGCAGAAATAACCCCAATAAATAATATTGATGCAAGAATTATAGGAAATGGAAAAAGAGGTGAGCTAACGACAAAGCTCCAAAATGCGTATTTTGATATAGTTTATGGACGCAATGAAAAATACGCTTCTATGCTAACTTATATTTAACAAAGGAACTAAATGCCAGCTGATTTGAATGATTATTTTAATAAAAAAAACAATCAAAACAATAATAAGCAAAATTTAAATTTCAAAGCCCCAGAATTTAATTTCAAAGGTTTTGGAAAATTTTCTCCATTAATTTATAGCGCGATTGCAATTGTTTTAGTCTTTGCACTTTTTAAACCTTTTGCAATAGTTAATTCAGGGGAAATGGGGATCAAGTCTACCACGGGTAAATACAGCCCTACTCCGCTTGAGCCAGGACTTCATTTTTTTATGCCAGTATTACAAAAAATCACTATAGTAGATACTAGAGTAAGACAAATTAATTATGCTTCTATTGAAGGCGTAAATGAAAATTTACAAATAGGTTCAGGTGTTGTAAATAAAAATAGTATCTCTGTACTTGATTCAAGAGGTTTGCCTGTGTCTATTGATGTAACCGTTCAATATAGATTAAATCCTTTACAGGTTCCTCAAACCATAGCTACTTGGGGGCTTAATTGGGAAAATAAAATTATTGATCCGGTTGTAAGAGATGTAGTAAGAAATGTGGTAGGTCAATATACTGCAGAAGAGCTTCCAACAAATCGTAACACCATAGCCGTGCAAATTGATCAAGGCATTAGAAAAACCATAGAAAGCCAACCAAATGAGCCTGCTGAGCTTCAAGCAGTTCAACTTAGAGAGATTATCTTGCCTATAAAAGTAAAAGAGCAAATTGAAAGAGTACAAATTGCTAAACAAGAAGCTGAAAGAACCAAATACGAAGTAGAAAGAGCTAATCAAGAAGCACTTAAAAAAGCAGCTTTAGCTGAAGGGGAAGCAAATGCAACCATAATTAGTGCTAAAGGTAGAGCAAGTGCGGTTAAAATAGAAGCTGATGCACAAGCGTATTCAAATAGAGAAATAGCAAAAAGTTTAAATAACCCTTTGCTTGATTTAAAACAAATTGAAACTCAAAAGCAGTTTAACGAAGCACTTAAGGTTAATAAAGATGCCAAAATTTTCTTAACACCTGGTGGAGCTGTGCCAAATATTTGGGTTGATAGCAAAGATAGTAAAAGAACAAGCTCAGTAGCAAATTAAAAACTAAAGAAGTGATAATGAATGCTCAACACATTCGAGAGCAAATGATTTTTTATACTACTCATTTGCACTTAGTAGATTTTTTATTAATGGCCTTGGTTATATTTTTTTTCATTATCACTTTATTTTTAGCTTTAATCATTAGAAACAAGCCTGCTTTTGCTTTTACAATTATTTTTTTAGGAATTTTATGTTCAGCAGGTATCGCTTATTTAGGATATTTTTTAATTGATACTAAAGTTAGATCAAGAATAACCAGCTTAGATAATGCTCAATTTTTTGTATACGATAACTCACTCAGCGTTGATTATAGCTTAACAAATACTTCTAAAAAAAGCTTTAGATACTGCAAATTAAAAGTAGAAGTTTTTAAGAAAAGTGATGATAATAGTACTTTTAAAAATTTAATACATACTATAAAACCTCTAAGAAGCAAATCAACCATGATAGAAAAAACAATAAATCCACAACAAACTATTAATTTAAAAACCAAATTTTCCGATTTTAAAGAAGGTCAAAATTTTGACATTGAGATTAGTTCAAAGTGTTTTTAATGGGATATTTTACATTTTTTCATATTTTAATCATTGTTATTATGTTAGCTTCTACAGGTTTAACTTGGGTTTTGCTTTACTTAAAAGTTCAAAATAAAAAATATATGATTATTTTTTGCATAGTGAGTTTTATACTAGCATTAATTTTAACCATTTCATTACTATTAACTATAGATCAATATACCAAAAAAGCAAGTTTGAGTAATTTTTCAACCTACAGACGCTTAGCAACAGAAAGTATTACTGTAAAAGGTAGAGTAACTAATGATACTAATTTTAAAATTTCTGAATGCTTTTTAGAACTTAGGATAATTGATGATAACAAAAAACATGAGGTAAGTGGTGAAATCTTTAATCAACAAAATTTTGATAGCATAAAAAGAGCAAATCAAGAACAAAGAGATGCTTCATATAATATCAATATTGCAAAAAATTTACCAGGGCATACTTATAAAGATTTTTCATTTGAAGTGGGATTACCGCCTCATTTTCAAAGCTATAAGGTATTTAAACAATTAAAATGCAGATAAGGATTATTTAATAAAATAATCCCCATCAAAACTAATTAAAGAGTATTTTCTTTCATTGCCTATACTTGAAACTAGTTCATTAATATCCAAAAAAGTCAAGCTATCTGCACCTGTATACTCTCTAACCTCTTCAACGCTTTTATTAGCTGAGATTAATTCTTCAAAGGTAGGTGTATCTATACCATAAATATCAGGAAATTTAATTTCTGGACATGCAATCGCTAAATGGATTTTTCTTGCACCTGCTTGTTTTAAAAGTGCAATGATTTTTTTAGAAGTTGTTCCTCTTACCACACTATCATCAATCACCACTATATCTTTGCCTTCTAAGACTTTTTTCATAGGATTGAGTTTTAATTTTACCTTCAAATTTCTCATTTCTTGAGTTGGCTCTATGAAAGTTCTTCCAACATAGTGATTTCTCACTATTGCCATTTCAAGTGGGATTTTTAAATATTGCGCAAAACCTATAGCAGCACTTACACCACTATCTGGAACTGGCACTACAAAATCCACTTTTTCTTTAAATTTTTTAGCCAAGGCTTCACCCATTTTTTTACGCACTTCATATACACTTTTACCTTCTATAATACTATCAGGTCTAGCAAAATAAATATACTCAAATGCGCAAATTCTTGGATCTGTCTTATCAAATACTTGAATGCTTTCAAACTCATCACTACTTTGAGTAAAAATCAACATCTCGCCTGGTTTTACATCGCGGATAAATTCAGCCTCTATCAAATCAAAAGCGCAAGTTTCACTCGCTACAATATACCCACCATCTTTTAATCTACCCAAAGATAAAGGTCTAACCCCATAAGGATCTCTTACTACAAAAAGTTGATTTTTACTAGCAAGCATAAAGCAATACGCTCCCTTGCTTTGAGTCAAGCTTTCTATAAATCTATCTTTTAAAGTTTCTTTTTTGCTTTTTGCTATTAAATGTACCACATTTTCTGTATCCATATTAGAATGAAAAATAGCCCCGTTGTTAATCAATTCTTTTCTAACTTCTTCTTTATTAATCAAATTTCCATTATGCACTAAAGAAATATCACCCAAAGAACAAGTAGCTGCAACAGGTTGGGCATCATGCAAAGAAGAATTTCCTGCAGTAGAATAACGATTATGCCCTACAGCTATACTACCTTTTAAATCTGCTAAAATTTGAGTATTAAAAATTTGTCCTACTTCACCTTTAGCTTTGTGTGTTTTGATACTCAAACCATCACTTACGCTAATCCCACTTGCCTCTTGTCCGCGATGTTGCATAGCAAATAAAGCATAATAAGCCACCGTACTTGCATTTTTTGAATTAATTACTCCAACTACTGCACACATTTAAATTCCTAAACAATCATCTATATCATATAAGCCATTTTCTTGAGAAGCTAACCATTTTGCACATTTTATCGCACCTTTTGCAAAAGTAGCTCTTGAAGTAGCCGTATGATTTAATTCTATAAATTCACCTTCATTGTAAAAACCAACCCTATGTGAACCTACTATATCACCGCCTCTTAAACTCATCACCGCGATTTCATCTTTACTTCTTTGCCCAATAATCCCATCTCTACCGCTTACTCTGACCTTTTCTAAGTCTAAATTTCTAGCCTTAGCAACATTTTGTGCTAAAGTCATTGCGGTACCACTTGGAGCATCTTTTTTCTTATTATGGTGCATTTCAAGTATTTCTATATCAAAATCTCTCAAAGCCTCACTAGCTAAATAAGAAAGCTTTTTTAAAATCGCCACACCCAAAGACATATTAGTTGCATAAAGAATAGGCATAGTAATACTTGCACTTTGCATTAACTCATTTTGCTTAACATCCAAACCTGTAGTACCTATCACCAAAGGCTTGGGATTACTTCTTGCATATAAAAGCAAATCCTCACAACCCTTTGGAGTAGAAAAATCAATAATTACATCACATTTATTAAAAAAATCTTCATAATTTGATCCTTGATCAAAAAACGCACTAGCCTTTGCCTGCTCATCATCTTCTAGGCAAAGTCTTATTTGAGTACCCATACGCCCACTACTTCCATGGATTCCAATATTAATCATTTTAAATCTGCCTTTTTAGAATTTGGAAAATTGTAGCGTTTATTTATTTAAAAGCAAATAACGCTTTTAATTAATCATCCCATTTTTGCCCTAAAAAATTTCCATTTCTATCAAAAAACATTTCCATATTATTACTTAGTTTAATTTCATAACCAAATTCTTCCCAATCCACATCTACAATAAAAGCTCCAGGAAAAGAACTTTGAATTTTATCCATAATAGGTTTAGAAAGCCCATAATAATTTTGCGCATAAGGATTATGCTGAGGCATATGAGGCATATTTTGTTGATATGAATTAGTATTTTGTTGTGTAATATTTGCACTAGCCATTAGCGCTAAAGTTGTACTTAGGATTAGTATTTTTTTCATTTTAGATTCTCCTTGATTTTTTATAGGAGAATCTTAATTAATTTTTGTGAAATTTATGTGAAGATTAATGCAAGTTTTCAATATATGCTAAAGCACTAAGTGCTGCGACTGCTCCATCACCTGCTGCACATATTACTTGTTTTGGAGCATCTTTTCTTAAATCACCTGCTGCAAACAACCCTGCTATATTAGTTTGCATTTTAAGATCAACACTCACTTGACCGCCTTCTTCCATAGCACATAAAAACTCACCATTTTCTTGTTTTAAGATTTCATTTCTCACATTCAATCCAACAAAGGTAAAAATTCCAGGCACATCAAGATCTCTTTTAGAGCCATCATTAAATGCTATTTTTACCTTATTAACACCCATATTATCACCACAAACCTCATCAACTACTGCATTTGTAATTAATTCTATTTTATCATTATTTCTTACTTTTTCTACCGTTGAAGGCGCTGCTCTAAACTCATCTCTTCTATGGATTAAATATACTTTTGAGCAAATATTAGCTAGATACAATGCCTCTTCTAAGGCTGTATCTCCTCCACCTAAAACAGCTACTTCTTTATTTTTATAAAAAAATCCATCGCAAGTTGCACAAGTACTTACACCTTTGCCAAAAAATTCATCCTCGCCTTTAAAACCTGCACGACGTGGGGTAGAACCTGTACAAACAATAACAGCCTTTGCTTGTTCGACTTTACCATTTTCTAATTTGATATTAAAACTACCATCAGTATTTTTGCTAATTTGTTCTACACCTATCATTTCATGTTTTAAACCAAAACGCATACATTGTTCATTCCATGGAGCCATAAAAGAAATTCCATCTAAAACTTGTGCAACTCCAGGATAATTTTCAATTTCTGAACTTGAAGTTATTTGCCCACCTGGTGTACCTTTTTCAAACATTACAACATTTTTTAATCCGCCTCTAGTAGCATATAATCCCGCACTTAAACCAGCAGGGCCACCGCCTATAATAGCTAAATCTAACATGATATTTTCCTTATAGTTTTATTTATAAGTATTATACAAATTTTTCTTTAATTATAAATAATAAAAATTATTAAATAGTAAAAAATATGAAGAAAAGCCACTAAAAGTGGCTTGAGATTATAAAAGTGAGTTTAGTTTATCTGCTAAAACTTGTTTTGATTGAGCGCCAACCAATTGATCAACCACTTCACCATCTTTAAAGAAAAAGATAGTTGGAATAGATCTTACACCAAATTGCGCAGCTAAATCACCTTGCTCTTCTGTATTTACTTTGCAAATTTTAGCCTTGCCATCAAAATCATTTGCAAGCTCATCAATTACCGGTGCAAGCATTCTACAAGGTCCGCACCATGGAGCCCAAAAATCTACTAAAGCTACGCCTTCTTTTGCTTGTGCAAAATTTTCTGCAGTTAAATCAATATATTTTCCCATGTTATCTCCTTTAATTTTTTAAGATTTTATTAGATTAAAATAAACATTCTCTTAATAACTAATGTTTTCTAAAAGTTTTATATCATCTTTATGCACGCAAAGTAAATCTAATTGAAAATTTTCATTACTTTTGTGTTTCATAAAGTAATACTCTATGGTTTTAATAATTTTGTTATATTTTTTACCATCTAGTCTATAGGCTACTTCATAATTTCCTTGTGTACTTTTAACTTCAATAAAATGTAAAATTTTATCTTTTTTAGCAATAATATCAATTTCTCCAAATTTAGAATGAAAATTTCTTTCTAAAATTTCAAAATCTTTATTTTTAAGATATTCACATGCTATATCTTCACCTTTTATACCAAAAAGATACTGTGATAAAGCCATTTAATCTTCTATTCTCATCATAAAAACATCATCTTTAACAAATTCTTGTTCTTTAAGTTTTTGAGTTAAAATTTGTATATTTTTTTCATAAGTTTGATGAGTAATAAAAAATAAAGTACTACAATCTTGCTTTTCTTTTTTTGGCTTTTGCAAAAAAGTATCGATTGAAATTTGATGTTCACTCATTAATTGCGTAATTTTTGATAAAACACCTATTTTATCTAATACTTTTAATCTTAGATAGTATCTTGTATAAATTTCATCCTTATTTAAAAGCTTATAAGAAGTATCATTTAAATATCCAAAAATAGCACTATTTTTTTCTTTTCTTGCTATATCGATTAAATCTGCTACAACAGCACTTGCAGTTGCCCTGCCACCTGCTCCTGGACCATAGTATAAACTTTCGCCCAAAATATCCCCATCTATACTGATAGCATTCATCACCCCATCAACTTTTGCTAACATTTTATCTTTATTTAACATAACAGGATGAACCCTTAATTCTATTTTTTCATCTTTTATTTTAGCAATACCTAAATGTTTTATGGTGTACTCAAATTCCTTTGCAAAATAAATATCCTCATCGCTTACCTTACTAATACCCTCAATCAAGATATCCTCAGGTTTTACTCTTAGTCCATAAGCAATATTTGCTAAAATTAAAAGCTTGTGCGCAGCATCAAATCCTTCTATATCAAAAGTAGGATCAGCTTCAGCATATCCTAAATCTTGGGCTTTTTTTAATACCTCTTGAAATTTGGCATTATCTTCTGCCATCTTGCTTAAAATATAATTACTTGTGCCATTTAAAATGCCTTTGATAGAAACGATATTATTGGCACTCAAACCCTCTTTTAAAATTTTAATAATAGGAATTCCACCCGCTACACTTGCCTCATAACCAAAAGCTGTATCTTGTGCTAATTTTTCAAGCTCATAACGATGATAAGCAAGTAAAGCTTTATTAGCAGTTACTACTGATTTTTTTCTTTTTAAAATTTTTGAAATTATCTCAAAGGGTAAATCAATACCACCCATTAACTCCACAAATACATCGATATCTTCACGCTCTAAAACCTCATCAATATCATTAACCACAGGAATCAATGCATTTGGCTTTGCACTTCTTGCTAAAGCAATTACCGGAAGAATTTCTTCATCACATCTTGCTTTAATTAAATCTTGATTTTTTAACAAAGTTTCTACAACAGCACTTCCTACCGTGCCATAGCCTAAAATCGCTATTTTCATTTTATTCTCTTAAGTATTTTTTGATATTTCTTGCTGCTTGACGAATACGGTTTTCATTTTCTATTAAAGCTATTCTAACATACTCATTACCCGCTTCACCAAAGCCAACTCCAGGACTTACTGCTACATTTGCTTTTTGTAAAAGCTGCTTAGAAAATTCCATACTACCAAGATGGGCCTTGCTTTGAGGGAGTTTTGCCCAAACAAACATACTTGCATTAGGCTTTTTTAATTCCCATCCTGCTTGGTAAAATGATTCCAGTAAGACTTCCAATCTTTTTGCATAAGTTGCCTTAATCTCTTCAACACAAGTTTGATCTCCATCTAAAGCTACAGTAGCAGCAACTTGTATAGGCGTATACATACCATAATCAAACCAAGATTTGATCTTTTTCAAAGCCGCAATTAAGCGTTTATTACCCACCACAAAACCTACACGCCAACCTGCCATGTTGTAAGATTTTGAAAGTGTATAGGTTTCTACTGCTACATCTTTAGCACCTTCAACTTCAAAAATCGAAGGAGTTTTATAAGAGCCAAAAGTTAAGTCCGCATAAGCAATATCAGAAATAATATAAAATCTTTCTTTTTTTGCCATAGCAACCAATCTCTCATAAAAACTTTTTTCCACTGTAACTGTTGTAGGATTATGCGGAAAATTTACCACTACATATTTTGGACGCGGAATACTTTCATGCAGTGTTTTTTGTAAATTTTCAAAAAAAGTATTTTCGTTTAATTTATAATTTTCATTAAAATCAAAATTCATAGTTGCTACATTACCACCTGCTATGATAAAAGCTTGAGTATGTATAGGATAAGCAGGCGTAGGCACAATAGCTACATCTCCTGGGTTAATAACAGCTCTTGCTAAATTTACAAAGCCTTCTTTAGAGCCCATCGTTGCAACTACTTCACTTTCAGGATCTAAATCAACATCATATTTTCTTTTATACCAATTACAAATTGCAAGTCTTAGTTTATAAATTCCACTCGAAGCAGAATACCCTGAAGTTTTGTCTTTATTTGCACTTTCGCAAAGCTTGTCTATAATATGTTGAGGAGTTTTGCCATCAGGATTTCCCATAGAAAAATCTATTATATCCTCCCCTGCTCTTCTTGCTGCCATTTTAATCGCATTAACTTCAGCAAAAACATAATTTGGAAGTCTTTCTATGGTATTAAAATGAATTTCTTCAAACATCGTCCGTCCTTTTTAGCGTCTTAAGTAAATTTTTAAACCCCTTTTTATATTATCAAGGCTAAACATATCTCCTATAATAGCATATTTTGCGCCCAATGGTATATTTACATTTACTTCATTTTGCTTATGTGTATTTTCTACACCTTGTATAAAATTTAAGTTTTTATCTAAAAATTGAATTTTGCAAAACCAAGAATCAAGATTGTGCGCACTAAGCTCCATACTTTTTGCACCTTGCAAATCAATAATATATTCTCTTAAAGGTTTGTTTAATTGAGTAATAGTATTTAATGGAATTTGAGTATTGACTTTAGGTTTTGCTTTTGAAAAATCTAGCTCATATTCATAATTTAACTCTGAAATTTTATAAATATCTTTAATAAAAACAGAACTACCCAACAAAGCCTTATAAAAAACTCCTGGATCAAGCATGTACTGAGAATCTACGGCTAACTTATATGTGATATAGTTTTCCCTTAAAGTTAATTCAGTTGGTATAAAATAAATATAACCTAGTTCATTTAAAGTATCATTGATTGTTTTAAAAAACAAAACAGAATCAGCTTGGGCTTTAAAACTAAAAGTTAAAGTTTTTGGTTCATTTAATATAAAATTTGCCAAAGAATTGGTTTTTAAAATTTGAGAAATAGTGTAAATATCTACATTTCCGCGCTCATCTTTATAATCATTTCTTGCAAACAAAAGTTCCAATTGTGCATCTTTAGAATTATCATTAACAATATGCTTAGCAACTTCTAAAGCACTTAGCGCAAAAGCATTAAGAGCAAAAAAAATGGAAAATATTAAAATTCTTACCATAATTTTCCTCTATTTTCTTTTATAAACTCAGCTTTTGTAATTTGTTTGATTTTACCATCTTTAATCATTAAAAACTTAGACACGCCATTTTTAAACTCTAAAGTATTATTATTCTCATCATTTAAACTAAAAGCAGCATGACCCGTAGTAATAAGCATATCTTTATCTAAAGATAAAGTATAATCATTTTTAATAGTCAAAGAACTTTTTCTAAAAGTTTTTAAATCTACCATACCAAGCCAAAGCTCTGCACTTGGTTTTATAATACTTTCTTTAAGCAAAACCATATTTTCTTCGGGCATATTTAAACTAGTATTACCCTCTAATGTTTCTTCTATAGTATTATTACTCTCATCTATTGGTTCTAAAATAGCACTTGTGTTTGTTTCATTGTTTTCTGTGGTTTCATCAGCAAAAAAATTAAGAACTGGAGTTTCATTCTCATCAACTTTTTCTTCTAAGATAATTTGTTCTTGATTTAGCACATTAGTAGTATTTTCATCTAGTGTGGAACTTTGGAAAAATCTTGAAACACCCCAAGCTAAAGCCACTATCAAAAGCACTACTACTATAATCACAATATACCATACACTTGAGCTTTCTTTGGTATATGAGTTCATTCTAGGAGCAATATGCACATGATTTTTTTTCTCAATACCATTTTCTTCTAAATAGGCATGATATTCTTCTAAAAAGCTAGAAAAATCAAGCTCATATTCTCTTTGTAAAATTTTGATAAAACCATTTATATTAAAACGAGATAAAGACTTAAAATCTTTTTTAATAATATATTCAAGACAAGTTATTTCTATTTGTGTTCTTTTTTGAACTTCTAATAAATTTAAATCTTCTAATTTTTTCCAACTATCCATTTTTCATCCTATCGCAAAGTATTGCAAATGCTGCACTAACATTTAAACTATCAAAATCATTGTGCATTTTTATCCCTACACATTCATCGCATTTTTTAAGCACCTTTGGCGCTATACCAAAACCCTCACTTCCCATAATCAAAACTTTTTTATTTTTGGCCTTGATAGTATGTATATCACTACCTCCGCTTGCGCTAGCATAGATATAAAAACCTTTTTGTTTTAATTCATTTATCATACTTAAAATATCATCATTTAAAACTATTTTCATATCTAAAGCCGCGCCACTACTTGCACGAATAACTCCATCCATAGCCACGCTTTTAGCTACCAGAATAATCCCATCAGCACCCAAAGCATAAGCACTACGCACGATAGCGCCTATATTTCCAACATCGCTAATATTATATAAAATAACTATAAAATCTTTTTCTTTTAAACTCTCAAAAGAGCTAAATTCAAACTCATCAATTTCCATTAAAAAACCTTGATGATTTCCACCTCTTGCCAAACTTTGCGCGGCCTTAAAATCAAGTTTTTTAATTTTTTTTGATGCCTTTGCTATTTTTGAAAAATCAGCTTTTTCACATTCTTTTGCTAAATAAATTTCTTTAATTTTTTCTTTGTGCTTTTCTAAGATATAAAAAAACACTTGCTTACCATAAACTATCATTTTTAAATAATAACCAAATTCAACTTAAAAGCAGTTTTTGATAATTTTCTTTTGGAGATTTCGCATTGATTTTTGAAAGAAGCTTTGCCTTTGTTTTTAAAGGCAAATCAAGTTCATAAATATCTTGCTCACACAAGATATTTTGGTGAAATTGCTTTTCTTTGGCACTTACGACTACACACCATTCACCACGCAAGTCCATTGTTTTTAATTTTTCTAAAGCTTCTAAGGCATTTGCTCTAAATTTGGCTTCAAATTTCTTTGTTGCTTCTTTTATGATAAAAATTTCTCTTAAAGGATCAATTTTACTAATTTCTTCTACTAAATTAAGTATCCTAGTAGGTGCTTCATAGACTATACTAGGATAAGGATTAAGCATTAAATTTTCAATATCTTTTTGTCTTTGAGGATTTTTATTAGCCAAAAAACCCATAAAAATAAATTCTTTTTTACAAAATGCACTTGAAACTAATGCAAGTAAAGCAGCATTTGACCCTGCCAAGACTTCATAATCAATATTATTTTTAACGGCATATTCAATTAAAAATTGCCCCGGATCACTAATACCTGGCATACCCGCATCACTCAAATATGCAACATCTTGTTCGAAAAAATCACCATCTATTTTTGCTAAAAAATCTTTTTCATTATGAGTATGTAAGGCTAGATATTTATCAGGTTTTATTTCTAAATTAAATTTTTCATTAAGGAGATGAACTAAGGATTTGCAAACTCTCGTATCTTCGCATAAAAAGAGTTTGCATTTTTGTAAAATTTCTAAAGAATGAAAAGAAATATCGTTTAAATTTCCTATGGGCGTAGGAATAAAATATAACATTATTGCATTGCGTATTTTTTCTTAAATTTCTCCACACGACCCGCAGCATCTACGATTTTTTCACTACCTGTAAAAAATGGATGGCAGCTTGAGCAAATATCAACTTTAATTTCTGGTTTATTTGACTTAGTAGTAAAAGAATTTCCACAAGCACAACTAACTTTGCATTCTACATATTCTGGGTGAATTTCTTTTTTCATTGTTTATCCTTTTTCAAAACATTAAGGCGTAATTATATAAATTTTTATATAAAAAATAGCTAAATTTAAGCGTGTTTTTAAATTATGAATTTTGAAGCAACCCCTATTAAAGCCGTTTGCGCTTTAAGTATAAAATCAGCCTGTAATTTTGCTTTTTTTACATTCTCCTCTCTTTCTTTTTGCGAAAATCCACCTTCAGCACCTATTAAAAACACATGCTTACTAGGTTCAAATCTCATCAAATCTTCACCTTCAAAGTCTATTAAAACAATATTTTCATAAACTTGCTGAAATTTTTTAAAATCATCAAAGCTTTCAAGCTCCATTAAAGAGGCACGACCACATTGCTGGGATGATTCTATAAGAATCTTTTCCATTCTTTTAAAACCTAATTTAAAATTCTTTTGTGAATAATCCATATACACAAAAGAAAGCTTTACCACTCCAAGTTCATTTAAAAAAGGTAAGGTTTTTTCTATAATCTTTGGATCAATCACCGCTAAAGCTAGATGTAAATGCGTTTTTAATTCTTGTTTTTCTTCTTTTTTATCAAGTAAATTTAATGCACATGAGCGTCTAGAAAACTCTATGCATTCATAAGTATAAGCATAAAAATCTTTCAAATTCTTTAATATGACTTTATCGCCTACTTTAATTCTTCTAGCTTTTAAATGCAAGAAAGCTTCATTTTCTAGCTCTAAATTTAAAGCACCACTTTGTGGATGATATAAAAATCGCATTAAAAATAAAACCTTTGAAGCAAATAAGGCACAAAAAGTAAGAATATACCTAAACACAAAATAAAAAAGCTTAAAAATCTAAATTTAGCATAACGTTTGAACAATCTTGCTTTTTTAAATAAAACAAATTGATAAATAGCCAAAGCAAAAATCAAAATCCAACAAAACCACATAGAAAGCATGTATAAATTTAGCTCAAAATGCTTTAAAGCCCAAAGCAAACTTCCTGTAAAAAGTGTAATTGCTAAAAATAAATAATAAATTGGCAAAAATAGGCGAATTCTTTTTATAAAAATAAACTCTTGCGAAAAACTACTTTGAGTTAAATACAAATAAAACAACATTAAAAAGCCATTTGCGTATAAACTATATACATGCAATGCTAAAAAAAACTCATAACTTTGATCCATCACTGTCCTTGTGTGTTATTTTCATCTTTGATATCATCATCTACAGGTATAGGAAGCGTATCATCATCTATAATCACATTAGAATCACTTTGCTCAATTTGAACTTGCTCAGTCTGCACCTCTTTTTTTACGTTTGTATCTTCTTGACTTGAGCAAGCAATAAAAAACAATAATAATACAATCAATAAAATCTTTTTCATTACACCTCCTTTTGATTAATAAAAACAAAATTTGCATCTTGAAGTTTTTTAAAAAAATCTTTATCTTTCCATTCATCGCTTATAGCTTGTGAAAATTCAATATCTGCCAAATTTATCTTTGGTAAAAACTCACTATAAGCATCTTCTCTAAAACCTTGTGCATAGCCTGTTCTTGTTTCATGCACAATAATACTTTTTAAACTAACACCTTGCTCGCCATTGACCATCTTAGTCTTTAAAAGCAAAGTATCTATCAGTACAAAAAATATGCGTACAAAATTTTCTGCACTTACATTCACAGGTAAACTTACCCATCTTTGTGAGTGTTTTTTCATATCTTCTAAATAAACTTTATCATCATCTTTAAAAAGCGTAATAGCATGGTCAAAACTATCAATAATTTGTTTTATTTCATCTTTTAACAAACCAAAATCATATACCATTCCCGCATTGTCAAGGTATTTACTCTCAAGTAAAATTTCTACCTTATAAGAGTGGCCATGTATGCTTGTTTTACATCGCTTGGAGCTACAAAATCTAACAATATGAGCATTTTCAAATTCAAATATTTTTCTAATAATCATACGCCTTCTTTATCTCCCCAAATTCTAATATGCAATCTATCGGAGTAATTATATCCATTTTTTATACAAAATTCAGCAACACTTAAGGCGTTTTTGGAAATTTCTTCTTCATTTGACCCCATAGGCATACAAAAAACATCATTTTTACAAACTTGTAAAATTTCATTAATTTCGCCTAAGGCTTTATTTTCTTGTAAAAAATCCTTATCCAAAACAAATTTATAAAAACTATCTTTAGCATAACATTTAAAAGCTTTCAAAGCTTTTTCATTAATCCTTTTTTCTTTTTTAACCCCACTATTACTAAGCTTTACACCCAAAGCAAAATAACATTTTTTATACAAAGGATATTTTTCAAAATCAATTTCAATACTTGCATTGGTTTCAAAATGCACTTTAAAATCATTTTCTAAAAGCAAATTAATAAAACACAAAAAATCTTTATTTTGATAATTTAATAAAGGCTCACCACCTGTAATAACAACCATAGCTTTGTGTGAATTTGCGAGTTTTACAACCTCATCAAAAAGTTCTTTTGCTTTATATGATTGATAACAAGCTTTAAATTCTTGAGTAAAAACCGCTCTAATGGTATCACACCCTAAAAGTATTTTAGAGTTTTGTTCTTTTTTCACCCCAAAGCCAATACAATTAAAATTGCACCCGGCAAATCTAACAAAAACAGCCAAATTTCCGCTATATTTTCCCTCACCTTGCAAGCTTAAAAAAGTTTCAACAACTTCCATTATCCACCTGTTTGATAAAAGGCTCTTGTAGAACTTTGATTGGCTTCATTTTCTGCCCATCTATTTTTTTCTGATTTATTTTTTATCACGGTTTTTAAAACCTCACAAGCACCTGCTATGTCTTTATTACGTATAGCCTTTTTAATGCTTAAAGCTTCATCATAATATAAACAAGGTATTAAAAGCCCTTCAGCTGAAAGTCTTATACGGTTACAACTATCACAAAAATCATGGCTATGTGGATCAATAATGCCAAACTCATACCCATCTTCAAGCTCATAAATAGTCGCAGGCGCGTTAGGGGTTTTTTGTCCTTCTTTAAAAGAATATTTTTGAGCAATAATATTTAAAATTTCTGCTGATTTTAAGCCTTTTAAATCCCCATAAGCATGATAATTTTCCATAAATTCTATAAAGCGAATTTGGCTTTTGCGTGCTTTGGCAAATTCTAAAAGATCGATAAATTCACTATCATTAATCCCTTTAAGAGCTACGGTGTTAAATTTAATATTAAAGCCTAATTCTAAAGCCTCATTAATACCATTTAATACATCTTTAAGTATATTTTTTTGGGCTAACTTAAAAGCCACTTCTTCTTTTAAGGTATCTAAAGAGATATTAATTCTTTTTAAACCTGCCTGTCTTAAATCTTTTGCTTGTTGTTTTAACAAAGAAGCATTAGTAGTAAGTGCTAAGTCTATATCCTGCTTATACTCACTAATCATAGCAATAAATTTATGCAAATCTTTTCTTACTAAAGGCTCACCGCCTGTAATACGAATTTTCTTAATCCCTTCATCAATGCAAACTTTAACAAACATGAAAAGTTCTTCAAAAGATAAAAGGTTTTCCTTAGCACTCCATTCAAATGGAGTTTTTGGCATACAATAAAGGCAACGAAAATTACATCTTTGTGTTACTGAAATTCTTAAATAATCTATCACTCTTCCATAACTATCTACCAACATCAAAGGCCTTTATAATAATTTATTAAATTTCAAAATAAGCTCAACTCTGCCCATGCCTATACGCAAATCCTTTGCGATTTGTTCTATAGATTTTTTTTGATTAAAAAGCTCTATTACCTTTTGTTCTTCATTATCATAGCTTGGGCTTAATTTTGTAATACTTTGGGTTTTTTGTTCTAAATTTAATAAACGATTTTTTTGCTCACTTTGAAATTCTTCAATCACCTCTTCTACTTCTTTTAAAGCACTTAAAATAGGAATGATATTTTGATTAATTTTTTGTTCTAATATCTGCAAAAGTTCTTCTTTTAGCTCTTCTTTAATGGCTTCAGTATCTATTTCCTCTTTTTCTTGCTCTTGTTCATCTAAACTTTCTTTTTTTAAATAATGATATTGCTTATTTAAATCTTCTATCATCTTACCAAGCTCGTTAATCTTAGCAATACTTTCTTTTTCTTTTATCATCATATAAGCAAACATAGCAAAAATTAATAAAGCTACCACAAGCCACAATAATAAATCACTACCCATTTTCTTGCTCCTTTAAAATCTTAATCATCGCTCTTTGCATATTTGCTACAAAATTATCATACACAAGCTCATCTTCTGCTTTTATTTGTGTGATTTTTGCCTCATTTTCACTTAAAGCTTTAAAAAAAATACTAATTTTTTGACCATTTAACTCAAATCTTGCATAATATTCCTCATCTTGAGTCAAACACTTATCTTTAAATTGAATGTGTGCAAAATTTACACCTATCACAAAGGCTTTATATTTTAAATCTGTAAATAATTTTGTTTTATTGATATCATTTTTTATCAAATACAATTCTTGCTTTAAATCCATAAGCAAATCAAAAATAATTTGCTCACCCTCACTAAATTCCACTCTTGAGGCAAGCTTTTTCCATTTGCTTAAATTGACATAATTATTGCTTGAAAGATATTCTTGCAAAAACTCTTCATATCTTTCTTTACTCTCTTCAAACTCAAGCTCTAACGAACTTTTAAAAAAATTTATCTCCATAAAAGATCAACCCAAATAAATATAAAAAACACTATACTTAAATACCCATTTAAAGTAAAAAATGCTTTATCGATTTTTGCAAAATTCTTTCTAACTATGCGGTGCTCAAAAAATAAAATAATCGCACTAATTATCACCCCTAAAAAGGCAATATTTCCCGTTGGAGCCACCCAAACAAATAAAAGCCAAAAAAGTACTGCTAAAACATGACAAAACGCTGAGATAAATAAGGTTGCCTCAAGCCCAAATTTAGCAGGTATAGAGTACAAGCCTGTTTTTTTATCATATTCCATATCTTGCAAAGCATAAAGCAAATCAAATCCAGCTGTCCAAAAAGTAACACCCAAACACAAAATAACACTATAAATTTCAATACTTCCCAAAACTACAATGCTACCTGCAATAGGAGCAAGCCCTAAGCAAAATCCTAATACTAAATGTGCTAAGGATGAAAATCTTTTAAAAGCTGAATAAATAGCTAAAATAAACAATACCGGCAAAGAAAGAGCAAAGGCTAGCTTATTAATAAAATAGCTTGCCAAAACAAAAATAATAGCATTTAAAATAATAAAAAGTAAAATACTAGTTTTACCTATACGTCCATCGATATTAGGTCTATTTGCACATCTTGGGTTATTTTTGTCAATATCCTCATCCATCAAACGATTAATCGCCATTGCAAAATTTCTTGCACTCACTGCGCAAATAACACCCAAAAGTAAAGCCTTAAAGCCAAACCAAGTGCTATCATTTAAAATAACAGAAGCCACAATCATTGAAGTGAATAAAAAAGGTAAAGCAAAAATAGAATGCTTAAAAACAATCAAATCTAAAATATCTTTTAATTTTTCTTTTAATATAGGCATTTTTTCTCTTTATAATATATTTTTGTTATGATTTTACTAAAATAATTTTAAATTTAGGATATTTTTACGATGTTTTTTGAATTTGCACTCATTGGAACCACTGCAAGTGGCAAAACAGAACTTGCTAATAAACTAGCTTATGAATTTAACGCAAGTATTTTAAGCCTTGATAGTCTTTGCGTGTATAAACAAATCAACATCGCTTCAGCCAAAACAGAGCAAAAAACCCTAGATGAGCTTGATTATTTTGGTATAAATTTATTAAATGTCAATGAGCATTTTAACATTGCTTTGTTTTTTGAAGAATACAAAAAAGCAAAAGCCTTTGCTCAAAAAAACAATCAAATGCTTATCATCACAGGCGGAACTAGTTTTTATCTAAAAGCCTTAATGGATGGTTTGAGTGAAAATTTTAAAGAAAGTCAAAGCACACTAAGTAATGATGAAATTTATCATTTAATGATAAAAATTGATCCGCAAGCAAAAATAGAAAAAAACGATACTTATCGTTTGAAAAAATGGCTTGGAATTTATGAACAAACTAATAAAATTCCAAGTGAAGTTTTAAAAGAAACCAAACAAGAAGCTTTGATTAAAAAACTTGATATTTTTGAAATTTCTTGGCAAAAAGATCTTTTAGAAAAACGCATTATCAAGCGCACTAAAAATATGCTAAATGAGGGCTTAATAGATGAAGCTAAAATGTTATTTGATAATTATGATCATCATTTAAAAGCACTAAATTCCATAGGTTTAAAAGAATGCAAAGAGTTTTTAGATAAAAAAATAAATTTAAATGAGCTTGAAGAGCTCATCATCATCCATACAAGACAACTTGCCAAAAGACAAAGAACTTTTAATAAAAAATTCAATAAAGAAATTTTAGATTTTCAAAGTGCTTATGAGAATTTAAAAGCTTATATTTTAAAAAAATATCAAGGCTGAGTATTTAAGACATTTAATTTATCTTTACATAAATTTTGCCAATTACTCGTTACATTAATATCTATACAATTTTGCAAACTTTGTTTTTGATTTTGCACATCTTTTAAATCTTCATAAATATTGCTTTGCACATAAAAAACTCTTGCGCGCTCATCATCTTTTAAAGGATTAGCAAGTAAGTCTTTAAACAAAGTTAAGGCTTTTTGAGCTTGATTGCTTTGTTTTAAAGCTTTGATATAGATAAATTCTAAATCGGGACTAAAAAGATTTACTCCCTTTAAGTTTTGATAATCAATAGCCTTTGGAGCATAGTTTAAAATACTTGTTAGAAAATTATTTTTTTCACAATAACGCAAAAACTCATAATATAATTCCACCATACGATAATTCATAGGAAATTGCTCTAGTTTTTGTAAAGTTCTTATCATGGCATTATAATCTTGCAATCTAAGCTCAGCAAAAAATTTAATATAATTTGCTTCAAATTTTTCATTATCACTAATAATCGTTCTTGTGTTTAAAATATCGTTAATTGTTTTTATAACAAAGTTATAGCGTTTATCTTTAAGAGCTAAATCAGCACTTTGAAGCTTATAAAAGATAATATCATCATTTTCATTTTCCACTATGTATTTTTTAGCTTCTTCTATGCGCGTTGTGCGTTTAAAACACTCAAGCATTTGTTTTTTATTTTGTATTTTGCCTCCTATATTATAGGCTTTAAAATCATCATATATTTTAATAGCAGCCAAACACTCATCATTTTTTAATCTTTGCTCTAAAACCAAAATAGCAGCTTGCTCTAAAAGATTTTTTACTTCTTTATTGGAGTATTTTTCAATGTCTTTTTGATAACTTATAACCTTTTCATAATTTTTTTCTTGAAAATATAATTTGACATTATCAAACAGCGCCTTACTAGAAATTTCTCCAGCGTATTTTTTCATAATTTCTTCATATTTTTGATGCAAAAAACTTGCATTAGCATCTTTTAAATATAAAAAGTTTTTATCTTGTGCTTCTTTAATTAAACTCACATATTCACCCAAAGGAAAATCTTCTGCATAAAGATCTAAATATTTTTGAGCTTTAATATGCTCATTTGCATTTAATAAAGACAAGGCAAGATCTTTTAATACTCTTTCATATTCTTTATCTACCTTGGTTAAATGCGTAAAAATATACTCATAAATTTTAGAACTTAAATCATAAACCCTATTATTAGCAAAAGCTTTTGCCAATAATAGAGAATTTTCCAAATCACTCATGAAAAATTCAGGGTTTGATTCTAAAATTTTATTTGCTAACTCTTTGGCTTCTTTTATATTTTTTGCCTCTAGATGATTTTTTGATAAAAATAAAGCGGCTCTACTGGCTAAATCTGCATTTGGAGTAGAATAATACACATCTTGATAAATATTATTTGCGGTATTTTTTTTACCCAAATGATACAAATAATCTGCATAATCAAGTAAAGCCATTATAGTATATTTATCGCCTTTGTGCTCAGTATTTAAAGTATCTATAATATATTCAACATTAGATCTTTGCGATAAACCCATATAAACTCTCATCATAATATACATTACTTCTGTATAATCTTTATCGTTAATATAAGTTCTTACCCATCTTTTAGCATCATCTAACATTTGCTCTAAAATTACTTGGTCTTTATCAAGTTCATAAGTGTATAGTTTATTTTGAGCTCTTAATTTATAAAGCTCAAATTCATTCATAAATACACTACCCTGATAACGCTTAATAGCGCTAGTTGCATCCCTTAAAACCTGATCATATTTTTTTGCTTCATATTCTTGTTTTATACTAAAATAAGCGTTAAAATCTGCACTTTTTGAAGTTTCCATAGGATTAGAATTTAAATCTAATGCTCCAATATAAGGCATTAATGCATCATCAAAATAAATATCAAAATCAAGCCCATCGCTAGGTTTATAATACCTTAAATCTTTGGTAAAAATAAATACAAAATGCTTAGAAGCATCTTCACTTTGACTTTGAATTTCTTTAGCATTAAAAATATCTTGAGAATAATTAAACATCTTAGCTAAAATTTTAGGATAGATTTTGATTGTCAAAAAAGTTTGGTGCTTTTCAAAATAAATCGTAAAATCATCAAATTCTTTATTTTGAAACTGCATATTGCTAACACCTAAAACATTGCACTCAAAATGGGTTTTTTCAAATTCAAAAACACTTTTGCAAGTAAAATCCTTATCATCTTTTAAATGCAAAAGCGTAAAAGGGCGTTTATGCTCTTCTCCTTTATTAACAATAATTTCAAAAGAAAATGTATAAGTTATACTTAATAAAAATAAAAATAAAACCCTTATCATAAGCGTGATTATAGCAATATTATTTTACAAAAGCAAAAACACGCAAGAAACACTTCCAATCAAACACAAGCATAAAATAATCTTTTGTTTTACATCTAAGTTTGCACTTTCTATGATTTGAGCCTTTTTGAAAAAAACATAAATTAAAATTTTTAAATAAGCATAAAGCATAATCATAGAACTTAAAGCTATAGCAAATACAAGTACATAATAGCCTGAGTTTAAAATAGAAGCTAAAATTAAAATTTTACCCCAAAAAATACCAAAAGGCGGAATACCTGCTATACACAAAATGAATATAGCTAGCATTATAGACAACACTGGTCTTTGATCAAACAAACCTGAAAAACTCTCAAATGAACTTTTTTGAAATAAACTCAATATTAAAAAAATTCCATAATTTGCAAAAGCAAAAGATATCCAATACACAAACAAAGCAAAAATTGAAAGCAAATAAGAAGTCCCATCTCCTTGAGAACTCACACTCATACTAGAAACAATAACTGCTAATATAAAAGAAGAATGAGTAATAGAACTATATGCTAGCATTTTTTTCACATCTTTTTGGATTAAAGCTACTATACTTACAACAAGCATAGAAAAAATTGCTAGTAATGCTACTATGTATTCAAATTTTACTCCACCGCCTAAAGCAGAAAAAATTCTTAAAACTACTATTATCATAGCTATTTTTGGTACTATAGATATAAATGCTATAAAATTTGTATGCACTCCACAATACACATCTTTTAACCAAAAATGAAAAGGTGCAATAGAAAGTTTTACTCCAACAATAACTAAAAACATTACCCCAGCACAAAGCAAGATAGGATCTGAAATATATTCAGAATGCAATAGATTATCTAAATCCAAAGATTTTGTTTTTAAATATACAAAAGCACAAGCAAAGACAAAAAACCCAGCGCCTACCGCAGCTAAAGTAAAATACTTTATACTAGAGCTAATAGCATTATGAGTTCCTCTTAGTGCTATTAATGTATAAAGAGCTAAAGAAGAACCTTCTAAAGCTAGGAAAATTACAATTAAATTAGTGCTTGATATCATTAATATCAAAGAAGCAATCATAAATAAAAACAAAGAAAAAAACTCTGCCTTTTGCTCATCTTTATCCATTAATAAATAAAGCATTGAAAAAACTAAAATAACTATTTGAGCAAAAATTGCATAATTATCACTTACAAATAAACCAAAAAAGGCATGAGAATTATCTAAAACAAAGCCATTATAAAGCAATAAAAAACACAAAGCGCTAAATAAAGCTATAACACTTGCTCCTATATAAAAATTTCTAGAAAGCTTTTTAAATGCATCCAACAAAAGCAAAACAATAGCCCAAAAAAGCAATGATAACACAGGAAATAACAATACAAAATTGAATTTTTCTAAACTAAAGCCACTCATTAAAAACCTCTTATATCATCTATGATTTTTTGATTTTCTATTGCAATATTTCTTGTTTGCATAACTTCAAGAATGCTATTTACATTCAAAGCAATTTCATCAAGCATAGCACTTGGAGCTATCCCTAAATAAATTACCAAGGCACTTAAAATACTCAAAACAAAAATTTCACCTTTTTTTAATATTAATTTCTCTATTTTTTCTTCACTAGTGGCAAAAAACATATTTCTATAAATATTTAACATATAAATAGCCCCTAAAATAATCACACCACCTGCAAATAATGCATACCATAAATTCACACTTGCTATGCCTTGTAAAATTAAAAACTCACCTACAAAAGAAATAGTCAAAGGTAGTGAAATAGATGAAAATAATAACACCGCAAAGAAAAAGCTAAATAATGGAGCTGTTTTAGCTAAATTTTTATAAAAGTCTAAATCAAAAGTATGATATCTTTTATAAAGCATATAAGCAGCCAAAAACAAACCACCCGTTACTATACCATGTGCAAACATGTAAAATACAGAACCACTAACCCCATTATAAGTAAAAGTCACAATACCCAAAATCACCACACCCAAATGCGAAATTGAGCTATAAGCAATTAATTCTTTTAAATCTTTGGTTTTAAAAGCAATTAAAGCTGCATATAAAATTCCAACTATACATAAAATAGCAAGTAAAGAATAATAATGATTTAAAGTATCAGGTGTTAAAGGCAAGATAAATCTTAAAAATCCAAAAGGAGCCATTTTAAAACTAACAAGCATTACAGATACTAAAGTCGGACTTTTTGCATAAACTTTTGGCGCCCAAGTGTGGAAAGGAAATAAAGGACTTTTAATCGCAAAAGCGATAAAAAATCCTATAAAGATTAAATTTTGCACACTTTCAGGTATGAAAAATTCACTCTGATACCAAGCAAGTAAATCAAAACTCCAATACCCAAAACTTTGATAATACAAAAATCCTACATAAATAATCGCTAAAAGCATGAGCATAGAACCGCAAAATGCATAAATGAAAAATTTAATCCCTGCTTTATAATTATCTGAATATCTGCCTATTAAATAAATAATAGGTATAAGAGAAAACTCCCAAAATACATAAAACAATAAAGCATCCAATGAAGCAAAAAGCCCTATAATACAAAATTGCAATAAAAATATACTTACTACAACACTTTTATCTTGAATATCTAAACATATAAAAGATAAAAAAATCATAATAGAACAAAGCAACATCAAATAAAGCGCTATAGCATCTACACCGATATGAAAATTAACTATTAAAGAATTTAAACTAAACTCATAAGCTATACCATTATGATAATTAAACAATAAAAAAACATTAAAAACTAAAATCAAAAAGCTAACTAAAATAGCAAAAGACTTGCTATCTTCTTTTTGCAAAAACAAAGCTATAAAAGCTGCAAAAAATGGAAATAACATTAATAAACTAAGCATTCTACACCGCCAACGCTAAACAAAATAAACATACAAAAGCCAACACTGCGATTCTTAAAACCAAAGAATAATCCTTACCTATACTAAGAGTCCTAGCAAAAGTTTTAAGGAAAAATGCAACACTATCTACCAAAGTATCTAAAATTTCTTTATCGCTTTTTCTTAAAAATTCACAAAATAAAGCATATTTACTAACAATAAATTGATGATAAAACCTTGGTATATAGTATTCATTAAACAAAATCTTATAAATACTTGTTTTAGAAAGTGATGGTTTAAACCAATTTTTCCAATAAGCCATGATAGCCAAAAGCACTCCAAGCACTGCAGCAGCACTTGCAAGCATCATAACTAAAGAATTTTGCCCATCAATAAAAGCTAAATTTTTACTTACAAACTCCATAAAGCTATGCTCAAAAAATCCTGCAACAATAGCAAGCAAAGCCAAAGGACTCATCGCAAATAAAGCTATTTTACTAGCTTCATGAGGATGTTCTTCATGTCTTTTTGGAGTAAAAAATACAAACATTAAAAGTCTAAAACTATAAAAAGCTGTCATAAAAGCTGCTATTAAAAGTACCAAGAAAATTCCATGATGATGACTTATAAAAGAAAATCCTAAAATTAAATCTTTAGAGAAAAATCCTGCAAAAGGATAAATTCCTGCCAAAGCCAAAGAGCCTATAAGCATTAAAATAGCGCTAAAACGCATACTTTTATAAAGCCCGCCCATCTTGCTAATATTAAGCTTATCATTCATCGCATGCATAACATTGCCCGCACCTAAGAATAGTAAAGATTTAAAAAATGCATGGGTTGCTAGATGAAATAAAGCTATAGCATAAGCCCCAAGACCTGCTGCTACAAACATATATCCAAGTTGAGAAAGCGTTGAATAAGCAATAATTCTCTTTAAGTCTTTAGCCACCATAGCCATAGAAGCGGCAAAAAGCGCTACAAAAGCTCCAAGTATAGCGATAAAATATCCTACTTCAGGAACTTGTAAATAAAGCTCTCCAGCACGAATTACTAAATAAACTCCAGCAGTAACCATAGTCGCAGCATGGATTAGCGCTGAAACTGGTGTAGGTCCTGCCATAGCATCAGCAAGCCAAGTATGGAAAGGAAATTGTGCTGATTTACCCATAGCACCCACAAAAAGTAAAAGCGCTATCAAAATCAAAATCATATCATTTTCATGCCCTAAAGATAAAAGAGTAAAAAACTCATCGTATTTTAAAGAATTGAACTCTATATAAATTAAGAAAATTCCTAAAAGCAAAGCCAAATCTGCGATTCTATTCATGATAAATGCTTCATTAGCAGCAAAGGTGTATTTTTCATTATGATACCAAAAACCTATCAAAAGCCATGAGCAAAGTCCAACGCCCTCCCAACCTATGAAAAGTCCTAAGAAATTATCACTCATAATCAAGAACATCATAGAAAAAACAAAAAGTCCCAAATAGCTAAAATAGCGATTAAACCCTTCATCATGCTCCATATAAAATATACTATATAAATGCACAAAAGTAGCAACTATGCTTACTATATTCATCATAATTAAAGTAATAGAGTCTATTTTAAAACCAAAACTAACATCTACCAAAGATATCCAAGTACCAAGTTCAAAATTAAAATGCACTCCATTGCTTAATAAAATAATTGAAGCAAGTGCCGAAAAAGCTATAAGCAAAGAAGCTAAATAGCCTAAAATAATTTTCTTAGCACTAAAAGCAAAAATACCTAAAACAATAGCTGAAACTAAAGGAGAAAAAAGTGCAATTAAAGCTAAATTTTGCATTTTAACTCTCCTTTTTCAGCTAAAGAACTAAGCTCTAGTGTTCCTGTTTTTCTATACCATAAAACACAAAGTGCTATCCCAACAGCTACCTCACAAGCTGCAACCCCCATTACAAATAAAGCAAAAATTTGTCCTTCAATATCTTTATGAGAAACTCCTGCTGTAACTAAGGCCAAATTAGCAGCATTTAATAAAATTTCACTTGAAATAAAAAGCATAATTAAATTTTGGCGTTTTATAATACCTATTAGACCAATGATAAACATCAAAATAGCCACAATGTAGTATTTTTCTAACATCATTGCTCATCCTTTTTTATATTTTTTTGAGTAAGTGCTATTGCACAAATTAAAGCTATTAAAAGTAAAATTGCCATAAATTCAAAAGCAAGCATGTATTTTGTAAATAAAGTAAAACCTATTTGCTGAGTTGAATCAAGATCATAAACTTCACTAGTTTCATTTAAACCAAAGTTATAGCCCATAATAATACTAATTAACAAAATAGCACTAAAAATCACAGCAAAAATAAATACTCTTTTACCTTTTAGACTTTCCTTTACTTTTATCGAAGCATCAAAAAACATCATAGCAAAACTATAAAGACCTAAAATAGCCCCGCTATAAACGATAATTTGAATCGCTCCAATAAATTCAGCATTAAGTAAAAAATAAAATCCGCTCAAAAACACCATAGCCGCAGCCAAAGAACTAATAGCATAAAGTACACTAGTACTTAAAACGCTAATTAGAAAAAATCCCAATACCAAAACACTTAACAAACAAAAAGCTATCGTTTCAAACATTTTCTTCCTTTGGGGTATCTTGCTGTCTTTGCAAATCTATCTCATAATAATTTGGAGTTTTCTTTACTAAATCATCAGCATCTTTTCTTAAACTACCACTTCCTTCAAATACTACTTGATTTTTAAGCTCATCGATAGGAGTTAAAAAATCTTCCTTTTGACCAAAATACGATCTTTGCTCTGCTGCATTTTCATACTCTTTGCCATGCACAATAGCAAGTTCAGGACAAACATCAGCGCAAAAGCCACAATAAATACAACGTCCTAAATTGATACTATAATTTTCAACCTTTTTACGTCCATCTTCGCTTAAACTTGTTTCCATTCTTATGCAATTGCTAATGCAAATTTTTTCGCACAAGCCACAACCAATACAACATTCATTTTCACTTTCAATAAAACGCATCAAACGATGTACCGCACGGTAGCGATTATCTAAAGCAACTTTTTCCATAGGGTATTTAATCGTTGCGCTATTATTTTTTTTAAACATTTCTCTTAATACGACAAACAAACCTACAAAAAGTTCTGTATTTAAAGAACGCTTGATTACTTGTATAAATTTTTCATAAGCATTTTGAGGATTTTTACGCTCAAAATCTACTTTAAAATAACCTTTTTTCATTGTTTTTCCTATATCACAAGTACTAAAGCACTAATTAATAAATTTAAAACCGCTAAAGGAATTAAAATCAAATAACACATTCTCATTACTTGATCAGGACGCAGTTGCGGAAAAGCCCCTCTAGCCCAAAAATACCAAAAGAACACAAAAGACACTTTCAAAAGCATCATAATAGCCCCTGGTATAATCCAAAAATCATTAAATCCACCCAAAAATAAAAGCGATATCATAATCGCTCCTGTTATCATGGCTGTATATTCTCCGATAAAAAACATACCCCATCTAAGCCCACTATATTCAGTGCCATAACCTGAAACAAGTTCAGTTTCGTTTTCACTTAAACAAAGTGGAGTTCTATTAGTTTCTATAAAAATAGCTATCACAAACAAAATAAAAGCCAAAGGTTGTTTAAAAATAAGCCAAGAAAGTATGCCTTCACTTTGATAGTTATTAATATCTACTAAAGACAAAGAGCCAACAAGCATTACAACACACACCAAAGAAAGTCCTGCAACGCTCTCATAAGAGATAATAGAAACAAGCCCTCTTGCCCCGCCTAGCAGCGACCATTTATTATTACTAGCCAAGCCTCCTAAAAAAATCGCATAAAAACTAACCCCGCCCATACCTATGACAAATAACAAGGCCACATTAATATCAGCGATAATAGGACGAATCACTCTACCAAATAAAGTAAATTCAGGAAAAATAGGTATAGCCGCAATTGCCACAAAAGCACAAATTGCTGCAATCAATGGAGCAATTAAAAATACCACTTTTTGAGCATAAGTTGGAACAATATCTTCTTTAGTAAAAAGTTTAATCATATCAGCAACTACCTGAAGCAATCCAAAAGGACCTACCATATCAGGCCCTAAACGACGATGAAATAAAGCCAAAGCCTTTCTTTCAAGATAAGTTGCCAAGCCTGCTAAAGTTGCAAAAATAGCTATAACAAGCACGCATTTGATAATTGTTTCTATAATAAAAAAAGTAATATCACTCATATTTTAGCTCCTGCTTTTTCAAGCCAAACTTTTGCATATCGAGTATTATTAAATAAAGATTTATAATCAATCTTACTATCATAATCCCCCAAATACGCTCCATTTTCTAAAGATTCATCACATTTTACACTTATAGCAATTTGAGTTTTTTCATTTTTTAAAATAACACTATCATCTTGGTTTAAATCAAATTTTTGCATTAAATCAGACGATAAAAATAAAGCTCCAACCTCATTAAAAGCTCTATTGCTAAGCTTTGAAAACTGATGAATACAATTTGCATGATATAAGGTTAAATTTCCTTCATTTTGCTCTTTGACTTCTTGAGTGCTTAATGTTTTTTCAAACTCAAAATGAGAAAAATCAAGCTCATAGCCTCTATGATTTGCCCCACCATTATCATAATGATTTTCCAACTCATCAAAATCAATTGCCATAAAGCCTTTATTTTGTGGTAAAAATTTAGTATAGTTGATTGTAAATTCCTCATCAAAACCTAAAGCATTTGCTAAATCATTTAAAAAATAACCTTTAAATTCTAAAGCTGCATTTGTAGGAACTAATCTTTTGTCATAATTTACAAAGCTACCTTCTTGTTGATTTAAACTAGAACTTGCAAGATCAAAATGCCCATCATAAGAAAAAGTAAAATCGCCTTTTTCGTTATAACCTAGTGTTTTTCCCGCTTGAAAATCTTGACTTAAATCACAAATTAAACTCACGCCTAAAGTATTGGTACAAGTTGGATTTAAAAAGACTTTAAAATCAGTATATTTTTGCACCAAAGCACAAAGTTTTGCTAGCTTTACACTTTGCTCGTCATAGTAAAAATCACTTCCTATAATAAGTGTAAATTTTTGCTTTTTTGCGAGCAAAGTTTCTAAAATATCCTCATCTATGCCAAGATTTTTCGCATAATTTGATCTTTGCACCTCTATGCTTTTTTTAATTTTTTTAGGCACAAGCTTTTTAACTTCTTCTATAATAGTTTCGCCATTTTCATTTTGCTTTTCTGTCTTTTCAATAACTTCTTCATTAATAGTTTCTTCTATTTCTTTAGTGCCTTGATAATACGCATTTTCTAATGTATTTTTAAATTCTTGTGGAAACTCTTTAGCAAATTTTTGTAAGATAAACAATAAAATATTTTCATTATCTTTAATATCATGATTAATCTGCAAGAAATTTTTAGAATATTTATCCACACCCTTATCTTTTATAGGGTGAAAATATAGTCCCGCACCTTTATTCATCACTAAAGCGTTATTAACTTTATATCCTAGCGTTGGCGCATCATAGCGTAAAAATGAACCTACGATGATTAAAAAATCACTTTGAGTGATATCATCTGTATTTGCATTATACATTGCATTTGCATTTTGATAAAAACAAGCTAGGAAATCTTGGAATTTTTTAGCTTCATGATTTATAAGATTAAGATTAAATTTTTTACTTAAATTTTGCAAGATTAAAGCTTCTTCATTGGTAATAAAACTATTAAATAAAATATTTTTTATTTCATCATTTTTTATCATATTTACTAGTTTTTCAAAAGCTTTTTCATCTTTACCTTGAACTTCATTTTGGGTATTAAAACCATATCTTGCAGCTTTATTTAGCGTAGCAAAAGCAAAATCATTGCTCACTCTATAAATTTTTTCTTTTTGATTATTAATACTAGTTTGTTTAATATCATAATACATCAACTCACAATCACTAGAATGTGGATTACTAGCTGGAATTTTCTTTAATTCCCAAGCATTAGATGTATATTGAAAAGCCGAACCCACCAAGGCTCCTGTTGGACATACGCTAGTGCATTCTCCACAAAAAGAGCAATCAAGCATATCACCACTACTTGGCGCAATTAAACTCTTTTGAAATTTAGTCCAAATCGCTAGTGCGTCTTTACTCATACTCTCTTTAAAACTTGCATCGGGCGCGTTTGCTCCTCTTGGAGTAGTTTTTAAAGCACTTTCACCTATTTTATCTTTACAAACTGTGATACATCTTTCACACACTATACATAAAGCTGGATCATAATTAATCTCACCCCATTTTTTATGCTCTTTATGGGTATCTTTAATCCAATAATTTTGCACATTTACTCTTGCTTTGTGTGTAAAGTTTTGAAGCTCACATTCGCCAGATTTATCACATACCCCACATTGTAAAGGGTGGTTGATACAATATGCTTGCATGATAGCATTGCGCTCATCCCATAAATTTGGCAAATCACTCTCTACTACCATACCTTCTTTAACTTTAGTATTACAAGAATAAACCTTTTTACCATCAGCTTCTACCATACACATACGACATGCAAGTGTTGGAGAACAACCATTTAAATAACAAATTGCAGGAATGAAAATATCATTTTTTCTTGCGACATTTAAGATATACTCACCCTCATTTGCCTCACATTCTATACCATTAATGATAACTTTCATTTTATAACCTTAACTTGAGCTTTTGAAAAAGCAAAACCAGCGCTTTCATAATCAAACAAAGCCACCGTGCCTTTTAAATCATGATTGATTTTTACTATAGTTGTAAATTCTTGAGTGTTTATTTTTAAATTAATTTTATCCTCATCCTTGACCTTAGCAATCAAAGCAAAAGATGAAGAACAATGCAAATTTTTGTCCGCTAAAGGTGCTTGCATGATGATAGTTCCATCAAAATTATCAAGTTCTAAAAGTTCACTAAAAGAATTTTGTATTAACAAATTTTCTTCATTTTCATTAGAGCAAATCAGCAAAAGATTAAATTTATGACAAAGTTTTTCTAAAAAATACTTAATATTTTCAAAGTCTTTATGTTGGTATAAATTTTCATCAAAAATAATACACTTTGCTTCTTTTAAAAACTCCAAAATCTCTAAAGCCTCTTCTTCGCCAAAGCAAGATTCAGCACTTAAATAACCCTCATCAAGCTCGTTAAATTCAGCCTCTAAGCTCATCTTACAAAGTAATGCAAGCACAAAAGGCACACTTGCAATCTCACATTTATAAAAGCTTGCTTTTAAATTTTTATCTTCTAAACAGGAAATATTGTAATTTTTACTTTTGTTAAGCTTAGCACAAAGTGAAGGATTTTTTAAAGAAAGTAAATCCACAAAACACAAAGCATTTAAGCCTTCTTGATATTTTGCTAATTTCATTGTCCTACCTTTTTAAAAACTATAGTCCAATCTACTTGATTAAATTTTAAAGAATTTAAAAGTTCACAATTTTGCTCTTTTATGAAAGCAAAACTTTTTTCTACATTGGAAAAATCTCCTATTTCAAACAAAACCACTAAAACTTCATCCATATAGGCTTTTTGAATGATTTGTTCTAAATCCTTAAATAAATCTTGACTTTTTCTTAAATCCACGCGTCTCATCGGTCTATCTCACCTAAAACTATATTAATACTTCCTAAAATCGCCACCGCATCAGCCAAATATGACCCTATAAGCATTTCTTCTAAAAACGCACAGTGAAAAAAACTTGGAGTTCTAGCTCTTAATCTATATGGTCTACCGCTACCATCTGAGTGGATAAAAAATCCAAGTTCGCCTTTTGGACTTTCAGTTGGCACATACACCTCTCCTTTTGGTGGTTTTAAGCCTTGGGTTACTAGGACAAAATGTTGCATAAGTGAATAATTTTGCGTCATGATTTGCTCTTTTGAAGCGCTTACATACTCAGGATGATTGCATAAAATTTCAGGCGGAGTATCTTGATAAAGCTTAGCACATTGAACTAAAATTTTCAAACTTTCTCTAAATTCTTGCATATAAACTTTATATCTTGCATAAGAATCACCCATTTTAGCCACAGGCACGCCAAAATCTACCTCATCATAAAGCAAATAAGGCTCTTCTTTTCTAACATCATAAGCAATCCCGCTTCCTCTTAGCATAACCCCGCTACAACCCCAACTTAGCGCTTGTTCTTTACTTACCACTCCTACATTTTCAGTTCTTGCACGCCAAATTCTATTATCATCAAGCAAGGCTTCATAATCTTTTATATCATTTGGAAATTTATTGCAAAATGCTAAAAGTTCATCTAAAAAACCTTCAGGTAAATCAAGCATTACCCCGCCTATTCTCATAGATGAATGTGTAAGTCTTGCCCCACAATATTTTTCTATTAAATCAAGCACATATTCACGCTCTCTAAAGCAGTATAAAAATACTGTCATCGCACCAATATCAAGAGCATGTGTAGCAAGCCATAACAAATGCGAAGCAATGCGGTTTAACTCAAGTAAAATCATCCTTATCACACTTGCTCTGCGTGGAATTTCCAAACCACAAAGTTTTTCCACAGCAGCTACATAGGCATAATTATTTGCACTAGCTGCGATATAATCCATTCTATCAGTAGTTGGGATAAACTCTTGATAGATCATATTTTCAGCCATTTTTTCCATACCACGATGCATATAGCCTATACAAGGAGCAGCCTTGGTGATTTCTTCTCCATCAAGTTCTAAAATAAGGCGTAAATTTCCATGAGCACTTGGATGTTGGGGACCAAGATTTACTATCATAGTACCATCTTCACGCTCAAAGCTTATATTTTCATAATAAGGTTTTAATTTAGTAGAAATTTGCATTTTATCTTCTCTTATCTAAAATTTTTACTTGCGTTCTTTTGGCTTTTTTCACAAAAGGCACGCCACCTTCTTCTTGATATTCTTGTAGATATTTATCTTCTCTTGGGACTTCGCCTTTACCAACCTCATGATAAATTCTGCTAAAGTTTAGCGTGTCTTTTTCATCTACAAAACCTGGATCTCTATTTTCCTCACCTACAACCTCGCGGTATTCTTTTCCAAAAATTTTATCTATCTCATACCATTTAGCAAATTCATCACCATGCAAAGGATAGCTTTTTAAAAAAGGATGTCCATACCAATCATCAGGCATTAAAAGTCTTTTTAAATTCGGATGATTGATAATGAAAATTCCAAACATATCATACATTTCTCTCTCACACCAATTAGCACCCTTAAAAACACTCATAACACTTTGAAGTCTTTCTTTTAAACCAATGAAAGTCTTTATTCTCACTCTTAAATTTTTCTCCATATTTAAAAGCTGATAATATACTTCAAAACCTTGTTTTTGAGCGACAAAATCAATCACACTTGCATCAGTAAAACAACTATAACCTAAATTTTTAAGCTTGTTAAGAATAGCAACATTATCATCTTTATTTATTTCAATCACCCAAAAATCAAGCTCTATAAAAGAATTTTTTAACCCGAATTCTTGGCTTAAGATTTGATGATCACTCTCAAAAACACTACTCTCTGTACTTAGTTTTTTAGTTGCAGGTGCATGGTAAAATCTATCTTCATAATAATTTTTTAGCTGAGCATTTTTCTTATCGCTATATTTTCTCATCATATAAGCCTTTTTGGAGCTATTTTTCTGCTTGCTTTTTCTTTACGAATTCTTTTTTGCAAAATCATCAAAGCAAATTGAAAAGTTTCAGGGCGTGGGGCACAGCCTGGTACATAAATATCAACAGGAATGATTCTATCTACCCCTTGAACGGTAGAATAAGTATTAAACATACCACCGGTATTTGCACAAGAACCCATAGAAATAACCCATTTAGGATCAGGCATTTGATCATAAAGTCTTCTTGTAAATTCAGCATGTTTTTTGCTTAAAGTACCCGCTATAATCATTACTTCAGATTGTCTTGGACTTGCTCTAAAAATCGTTCCAAATCTATCAAAATCATATCTTGCACCACCTGCTGCCATCATTTCAATAGCACAACAAGCAAGCCCATAAGATAGCGCCCATAAAGAATTACTTCTACCCCATTGCACTAACTTATCAACCGTAGTTAAAACAACTGGCGCATTACTCATTTTTTGATACTCTGCCATACAAATGCTCCTTTTTTATAAGCATATAAAAAGCCTACTGCAAGTAATAAAATAAAAACAAACACTTCCACTAAGGCAAATAAAGATAGGCCATAATTTGAAAGCTCTGCGGTTAAATCTTTAAAAATCACTGCCCAAGGAAATAAAAATACTACTTCAATATCAAGCAAAATAAAAATCAAAGCAAAAACAAAGAATTGAGAATTGATTTTGTTTGCTTGCTTAGAAGCCATAGGCCCACACTCATAAATCCCAAGTCCGAGTTTTTTTCTATTATGAGAGGCGAGTTTGGAGCCTATTTTAGAAGAAATGTACACCAAAGTAAAAAATATAACACTTGCAATAACAAGCATTGCAAAGATGCCAAAGTATTGATGCTCTATAGTTGCGTGCGTCATAATAAACCTTTTATTCAAGCATAATTAAAATTTATTTTACTTTAACTTAGCTATATAAAAACTTATTATCAAAAAAATAATTTTTTAGGTATTTCAAAATGAAACAATTTTTATCTTTATTATAAAAACACTTTTTTATGGCATATATCTTGTAAGATTTTTTCTTGATGAGAAATAAATATATAAGTAATATCATGCATTTTTTGAAAAGTGTGCAAGTAGTTTAAAATTTTATAAGCAGTTACTACATCAAGCGCTGCTGTGATTTCATCTAAAATAAGTAATTTTGGCCTTAAAAGCAAAGCTCTAATCAAACCTAATCTTTGACTTTGACCACCACTTAACTTAGAGGGTTTTAAATTTAAAATATCTTTTTCAAGTTCAAAAGCATCAAAAAGTTTAAAAAGCTCTTCAAAATCGGGCTTAAGTTTAAAATTTTCATATACATCAAGTAAAAGTCTTTTAGTGCTTTTGTAAGGATTTAAAGCTAGCTTTTGATCTTGGAAAACATATTGAATTTTTTGGCGTAATTTTCTTTGAGTATTAAAATCTAAATTTAATATATTTTCATTTTCAAACAAAACTTCTCCAGTATTTGCTCGTTCAAGCATACAAAGAATTTTAGCTAGAGTGCTTTTACCACTACCACTTTCCCCACAAAGCAATAAATTTTCATTTTGATTTAAAGCAAAACTCACATCTTTAAAAACAAAAATTTCTTCTTCTTTTAAATACCAGTGTTTTTTAAATTTATAAGATTTGCTTAAATTTTTAACTTCTAAAAACATTTTCATTCTCATAAAGTTCTAGCAATTCTTTTGCAAAAGTTCCTTTTGGATTGCTTAAAAATTCTTTCATAGGCATTTGATAAAGCAAAGTTTTATCTTCTATGATGGCCACCTCATCGCAAAGCTCTTTAGCTAAATTTATATCATGCATGATGAAAATGAGATTTTTAAATTGTGTTTTTAGCTCTTTTAAAATAGCGATGATTTTTTCTTCATTAGCTCTATCAAGAGAACTTGTAATCTCATCACACAATAAATACTTAGCCTCGCTTAACAAAGCTAGCGCTATTTGAATGCGTCTTGCCATACCACCACTTAACTGATATATAAAAGAATGCCACAAAAGATCATGATTTTTAAGCCCTAAGCACTCAAAATAATAAAAGGCCTTTTCTTTAATCTCTTTTGTGCTTAAATTAGTATGAGTTTTTAAAACTATATTAAAATAACTTCCTATATCAACAAGAGGATAAAAACTCCCATAAACATCTTGAAAAAGCAAATTTATCTTAACTCTTAAGGCATTTAGTTCTTTTTCTTTTAAATTTAAAATATCTTTTTGATCTATCTGAAATTTTTGCGCATTAAGCTTATAGTGTTTATCAAAAAGCTTAATCATGCTTTTTAAAAGTAAGCTTTTTCCTGCTCCACTTTTACCCATGATAGCCAAAGCTTTACCATCTTCTAAATTAAGATTTACATCCTTTAGTAAGATTTTATCTTTAAAGCTAAGGTTAAGATTTGAAATTTCTATCATACTTTAATCTCTTCTTGCAAATCATTACCCAAAGCAAGCAAAGGCAAAATAAGTATAAGTATAAAGGCTACTGGAAAAACTATCATCCACCAAAATCCTAAAAACACAGCCTTGCTTGCTTCATTTAGCATATTTCCTAAACTTGGAGTCCAAAGCTCTACGCCCAAACCAAAAAAACTCAAAGTGGCTTCGCTTGTAATAGCATGAGCAATATTTAAAACAAAAAGCACAAAAAGCAAATTCCAACAAGCAGGCAAAAGTTCACTAAATAAAGCTTTCATCTTGCTAGAACCTAAAATGATAGCATTTTGATAAAACTCAAGTTTTTGAAATTTATTCAGTTGGGTATCAAGCACTTTTGCCACAAAAGCAAAATGCCCCAAAGCGATGATAAAAATCATACTCCACAAAGATCCTGCTAAAAAGCTTTGAAAAAACATAATCACAAGCAAAGAAGGTAGCGCTAAAAGCATATCAAGCACCCTAGCAAAAAAAGCATAAGCAAAAAATCTTGTTAAAAACACATAAGCACAAGCAAAAAGCACACTAAAAAATGCTGCCATTACCCCTACAAATAAAGAAACACGCAAGGCGTATAAAATACGTGTAAAAACATCCCTACCAAGTAAATCTGTACCAAAAATATGATTTAAATTTGGGGCTATTTTAGCCTTACTTAAATCCACTAAATTTGGATCATAAGAACTTATTAAAGGTGCAAAAAGTGCTAAAATAAAACTTAGCAAAATCATCATCACACAAAACTTACGCATTAGCAAACCTTGGATTAATCATCTTGCAAATTATTTCTACGATCAAATTTACAAGCACCACCACCAAAATGCTAAAAATCACCACAGCTAGCACCACAGGATAGTCTTTAAATAATATGCTTTTAATCACCAAATTTCCCACACCCTCATAAGAAAACACACTTTCTACTATATAAGTTCCCATTAAAAAACTCACAAAAGAAGCACCAAAATACGCAAGTATAGAACCAAAAGCATCTTTTAACACAAAGTGCAAATAAATTCTTGTTTTGCTAAGCCCTCTTGCAAAAGCACTTTCTATAAAGCTTTGATTTAAACTATCAATCAAACTTGTCCTTATAAAACGCACAAAAACAGCTAAATGCGAAAGCACCAAAGCACATACTGGTAAAAACAAATGCCACAAACGATTAAACACATCATCTTCAAAGCCAATATCTGCAATAGCCGAACTTGGAAAAAGCTTAAAAAATACAGCAAAAACCAAAATAAGCATTAGTGATAAAGAAAAAGCAGGCAGTGCAAAAAAACTCATCGTTAAAAAAGTAATAAATTTATCCAAAAAGCTATCTTTATAAAGAACACAAAAAAGCGCTAAAACCAAAGATAACACAAAAAGTATAAAAAAAGCTAAACTCCCTAGTATGATGGTATAGGGAAGTTTTTCTTTTAAAATTTCACTAACCTTTTCTCCGCTAATTAAAGAGTAGGAAAAGTCGCCTTTCATGGCATTAAAAAGCCAATTTTCATACTGCTCTAACAAGGGCTTGTCTAAATTTAAATTACGCTCGATTTGCTCTTTTATTTTAAGGCTAGTTCCTTGAGGCACACTAGCAAAAACCACGCTTCCTTTAGCATGATAAATCATCACAAAACATAAAAAACTTGCAAAAATCATCAAGAAAAACGCCCATAAAAGGCGTTTAAAAATGAGTTTTAGCACTAATTTTTGCTCCACTCATAAGCATTCCAAGTAAAACCTACCCCATGATGACCTAAAATATGAGGTTTTATACCTTGGATATTTTTAGCAAAAACTAAAGGATAATCAATATAAGCTATAAATAAAAACGCAGGATCTTTATATAAAGCATCGATAAATTCTTTATAGTGTTTTTTTCTTTCATTTACATCAAGTGAATTTCTAGCCTTTGTTAAAGCCTCATCAACTTTAGCATTTTGATAATGGCCAAAATTCCATCCACTTGAGTTTAAAGCACTATCTTGAGAGCTTGCAAAAACTCTAAAGGTATGAAAATCAGGATCATAAGGACTACCCCAACCTACTAAAAAGCTATCAATTTTCGTATAATCAAAACTTCCACTTGGTTTAGCTACCGCTTTTGCTTTTATGCCAAGCTTTAAAAACTCACTTTGCAAGATATTTACCAAAGCTACTCTTAGTGGATCTTCACTCATAGCATACATTTCAAAGCTAAATTCTTTGCCATTTTTTTCTAAAATTCCATTTTTGTTTTTCACAAAGCCTGCTTTTGCTAAAAGCTCGTTTGCTTTTTTTACATCATAAGCATAGCTTGCAAATTCTTTAGGATTTGCCCATGATTTTTCTAAAGGATGATTTGCTACTTTTCCAAAAGAATGCAAAAGTGAATTTACAATAGCTTGTTTATCGATAGCATAATTTAGTGCTAAACGTACATTTTGATCTTTTAAAAACTCATGATTAAGATTAAACATCAAAGCACGGTAATCAGCCGAATGTTCTATAAGCATTTTAAAGTTTTTATCATTTGCAAAATTTGAAGCTAGAGCAAAATCAACCAAAGCCACATCAATAGAACCATTTTTAAGCTCAATAGCACTTATACTTGAATCTTTAATGTGTTTTAGTATGAGTTTTGGTGTTTTTACCTTAGCTAAATGATAATTTTCATTTGCCTCTAAGATCATGTATTGACCTTTTTTCCATTGCTTTAGCTTATATGATCCTGTTCCTATAGGCATTTGATTAAATTTAGTAGTGTTTAAATTTTCTTTTTCAAGTAAGTGTTTTGGTAAAATCCCTACACTCAAAGCGTCTAAAAATGCAGGAAAAGGCTTTGAAAGTGTGATAGACAAGTGATAATCATCGATGATTTTTACTTCTTTAACTGCGTCAAAATTTACCTTTGAAGGTGAATTTAATTTCTCATCTTTTAAAGCATTTATACTAAATTCCACATCTTTAGCGCTAAATTTAGTCCCATCATGCCACAACACATCATCTCTTAAAGTAAATTCATAAACAAGTCCATCTTTACTAACTTTCCAAGAGCTAGCAAGATCAGGCGCTAAGCTCATATTTTCATCAAAGCGTGTAAGTCCTGAAAACACAAGAGCAATTGCCACATCATGATCTTCACTAAAAAGCGGATTTATACGCTCTGGCTCATTTTCCACTGCTATAACAATCGTATCTTTTGGCGTGATAGCAAAAAGATTTAAAGCACAAAAAAGCATGATAAAAAATCTCAACATAAAAGGCCTTTCTTATAAAATAAAGTGAAATTATAACGCTTTTTAATCATAAGCTTTGGTAAAAATTTCATTTTTATCATCAAATAAAAGTTGCAAATACCTCTCATACTGCTTTAGTATATCTACGATGATTTCTTGTTCGTTTAAATACTCTATATTATAACCATTACGCGAATCAGCAAAAAAAGTTTGTGGCTCAAAGATAAATTCTTTAGAATAAGTTGGCATAAATTTATCATCGATTATGCTTTGGCTTGCTTGTTTTTTTACTACTTGCACTCCATAGATAAAATCTTTTGCAAATTCTTTTTTTATAATCAAACTTATACTTGATTTTTCTTGAACAATCTGTGTTTTTAAGCCGTAATTTTTTAGACTTTGGCTGAGTGATTCCATAGCATTTTTAACTTTGGTATTTAAGAAATTTTGTATGTCTTGTTCTTTGCTTTGTTTTAAAATTCTAGCTAGTCTTTCTTGCCAAAATTCTCCTGAAAAATACACACTGCTTTGACTAAGCTTAGTTAAAGAGTAATTTACATCTACGATTAAACCTTTAAGCAGTGAAAAACACATCAAACAAAGCAAAAAAGCAAAAGGTAAGGCCACTATCATAGTGATACTTAAAATCGCTCCCAAGCCACCTGAATACAGCAAAGAAGTAGCTAAAAGCGCAAGTACAAAACCCCAAAGGACATTTTGCCATTTATATGGCTCATGAGCACCACCACTGCTTAAAGAATTTAACACAAATATCCCACTATCTGCTGAAGTGATGAAAAATAAAGCTAAAACCAAAAGTGCAAGCAAAGAGCTAAAATAAGAAAAAGAAAAATTTTGTAAAAAATAAAAAAGCAAACTTTCAGGTGCTGAAGTAAAAGGACTTAAAATATCATTAAAATTTAAAGCACTATTGCCAAAAATGCTAAACCAAAGTATATTAAAACTAGTAGGTACTACAAGCACACCAAAGATAAATTCCCTTATCGTTCTACCGCGAGAAATTTTAGCGATGAAAAAGCCCACAAAAGGTGCCCAACTAAGCCACCAAGCCCAATAATAAATAGTCCAATTATTAAACCACTCTATATGTTCTTTTTCATAATAATAAGTCTTAAAGCTCAAAGAAATTAAATTTTGCAAATAATTTCCAATATTAGAGCTAAATTGTGAAAGAATTTGAATGGTGTTGGTTGAAAAAAGCACAAAAAGCATTAAACACACTGCAAAAACCAAATTTGCCTCGCTTAAAATTTTTAAGCCCTTTGTCAAACCGCTAATCGATGAAAGCGTAGCTAAAGAAATGATGATGATTATAATCACGCTTTGTTCTAAAAAGCTTTGTTCGTTTAAAATGCCTAAATTTAAAAAGCCAGCATTAAGCTGAGAAGCACTATAACCAAGTGTGGTACTAATGCCAAAAACCGTGACAATCAAAGCTAGCATATCGACTAAATTTCCCCAAAAGCCATAAATTTTGTCTTTAAGCAAAGGGTAAAAAGCGCTACGCAAACTAAGAGGCATTTTATATCTAAAACCAAAATACGCCATAGCCAAAGCACACACCCCATAAATAGCCCATGGGTGAATTCCCCAGTGGAAGATAGTATGTAGCATAGCTTCTTCATCGCTTGTTTGCAAGGCTTTTTTATGTATGAGAGGTTCAGCCACACCAAAATACATAAGCCCCACACCCATACCCGTAGCAAAAAGCATAGCAAGCCATGAAGTGAATTTAAAATGAGGTTTTTCATCATCATCGCCGAGCTTGATATCGCCAAATTTTGAAAGAGCAAGTGCTAGCATAAAACACACAAAAAAACTCACGCTTAATATATAAAACCATGAAAAATTTGAAAAAATTCCACTTTTAATATGATTGATAAAATCATTTGTAAGCTTAGGCAAGAAAATACAACTAAGACTTAAGATGATTATAATGCTAATGCTTGGGATAAAAACTGATTTTTTAAAACTTGTCTTTAGCATGGTACTCCTTTTTTGGATAATTTTCATTATACCATAAGCTAAATTCCAAAATATCTTATATAAAAATATATACCATTTTCTCAATAAATAAAGATATATCTTTTAGTTTCTCTTCGTATAGATAAAATAAAAAATTTGCAAACATAATTAACAATACACTCACATTAAACCCGTAGAGAAATTTTTTATTATGTTGAAAATCATGCGATAATGAAATTTTTAAAAGAAATGCGAATAAAGCATAAAGAGTATTTCCCATAAATAAAGCTATAAATGACATAACAAAAATCAGTCTATATATGCTTGATTTATCTATATTTGAAAAAACAGAATTTGAAAAAACCAAACCACTTACAAAAGTTAAAACAATAGAAGCAAAAATACCTAAAATAGTGATATATTGAGTTTGTTGCTTGCTAAGGTTGTCTTTTATATTATTGTAGTTTTTATAAAGCTCATTATATTCATCTTTTATCTTTTTTATTTTACCATCAGAATCTTGTAATCTGACACACTCTAAATTAATATGATCATAAAAATCTTTAATTTTTTCTTTAATACACTTATCGCAATTTTTATCATCTAATTTTTCCTCAAGCATTCTCACATTTTGAGCTAATGTCATCAAATCTTGTTCTCTGTCGCTTTTTGTAATATTTAATATTATCGTCGTAAGCTCTGAATACTTATGCTTATATTCTGTTTTATAAATTGCGATTAACTTTTCTACAATGTCATCACAACTACTTTCTAAGCTTTGCTCATTATATATTTTTTCTATAATTACTTTTAGTTCCTTATGTTCTTCTTTAAAATTCATTTTTGGCTTCTTGTTTTATTAATTTCTTATCGATAATTTCCTTTTTATTTTCTTTAAAACTCTGCTCCCATGCTCCACCTTTTCTATGACTTTTTTCAACAAGAATCCAATAAGATTGTTTATTACATTTTTTAATCGAATCATTAATTGTATCCAATTCATCATTGTCAAGATTTAATTGAATTTCTTCATTAGGCTTATCTATAGAATTAGCTCCATAATTTCTGTATTCACAATAAACATCTCTAGCAACAGGGCCATACTTCCAAGCTTCAAAATCATCATTAATAAGATGTTTATCAAATTTTTTAATATAATCAAGTTCCGTAAAATATAAAGTTTTTTGTAGTTCTAAATTACTCAAATCTTTATCTGATTTATAAAGAATATATTTTGCTAAATCTAAAGCATTAACCATTGTTACTCCTTTAGTTTGTTTTATTAATCATATCAACATATAAAATCCTAATCAATTGTTTAAAGTATATCATATATAAATTTAAACACCTATTATTATTATTATTTTATTTCATCTTGAATTATTGTTTTTTCCATTTTTATATTTTTCAACTTGGCACTATGGAGTTTTTACGTGCGGTTTTTTGGAGTGAGAATATCACTAAAGCTACAAGTATAAAATACACCACCGATAAACTAAGCAATAAAAGGTAAGTAGCATTGCTGTCTTTTTCTAAAAAGCTTCCAAACACAGGAAGCATTAAACTAGGTTTTGCAAGTAGTGCAAAAATGCAAACTATATAAGAAATACCAATGATGATTTTTCTTATAATTTCTTGCTTATCATCAAGTAAAATAAATTTCAATACAAAAAATACAAAAAGACTTATAATAGCAATATGTGTATACAAAGCTACAAAATCTAAAAAATTAAAAATCACATAAAAAAAGCTAACAAAAATATATAAATTAGTAAAAATATTGAAAGAAAGTATCAGTAAAACTATAAATAACAAAATCAATATATAAACAAAATTGTTTTTTATAAATTCATCTAGCTTGCCACTTTCTTTGTTTATATTTAAACCAAAGATATTATAAGTCGTTTTATTGTGTTCTTTAAAGATATAGCTTTCGTTAGTATCTACTTGAACGATGTGATATTTTGCATGATTTTCTATGCTGGGTTGTTTAAATTTATCAAGTACAAAATAAAAAACACTAAAAAGCATGATGATGATAAGTAGATTATGAAATACCTTTAGCAAGTCTGTATGATGATCGCAAAGTTTACGATAAAAAACAAGTTGCCATTTGTCTATCCACTCTTTAGAAAATACTCTAAGCTCTTTCTCTTCTAGTTCTATCTCTTTACAATAAAGCTCGTATTTATGAAAATTTGAAGCATCTAAAAAATTGTTATCTTTTATCAAAGCACTTTTAAAATTCCTGAAAGAATCTCTAAAATCATTTGCTGCTTCATATTTTGGTTTATCTATGTTATCTATAGTAGTGTTTAAATTTTTGAAGTTAAAATTAGTTTTTATATTTACTAAATTTATACTATCTTTGAAAGTAGATTGAGAAAAATTTGGAACCATATTAAAAGTAGACCCATAAAAAGAAGCAGGATGGTTAAAACTACAACTATAAATTTTCACATCAAAAAAATTGCAAAATACAAAATACACACCCTTATTAAAAATACATGTTCCAAATGTTAAGTTTTTTATAGTTTTGTTTTCAAAAGCAATTACTTGATTAAATTCACAACTTTTAAACGATATATTTTTTGTTTTTAAGAAATCATCTTTTATTTCTATACCATCATCAAACTTTACCCCAAAAAAAGAAACTTCTTTTTTAAATTGATTTACCGATAAAATTTGTTTATTCTTAAATTTCATATCTTTAAACAAAACATTTTCATAAAAGATATTTCCATTATCAATATCTAGTGTAGTATTATCAAATTTTCCAATAAAATTAATTCTTCTATAAAAACAACACTTAGTAAAATTTATTTCTGAATTTTCTTTACATCTAAAATAAAATTCTACAGTATTATCCTTTTCAATCTTTTCAACAGTTATGCCTTTAAAAAATGCACTCTTAATAATTTCATTACTAATAAATAGAATATCTTTTTTAAAATCAACTTTTTCCATTTGAATTTCTTCATAAGAATTGCTCTTTAAAACAACCCTATCAAATGTAATTTTTTTAAATTTAATATTTTTACTGAAATTACTTCTGGATATTTTAAAAGTTTTTGAAAACGTAATATCCTCAAAAGTTATATTACTTTTTACCTGAACACCAAGCAGTTGAAAACCAAAATCAAACTCACACGCGTTTACATGCAAATCATAATTAAAAATTGCATCCATAGAAAATGCATACGAATTGATATATTCGCGTGAAACATTCTCATTTTTTTCGTAATCAATTTCTGCTTTTTTTATTCCAAAATATTCAAATTTACATGCCTCGAAATATAATTTTGGATAACATAAATTTTCCTTAGTTGTTTTAGACTTAAAATCTGGTTTTGTATTTCTTTGCATTTCATTGTTATCTTGACTTACACTAATCAACAACACTGCATTTTGTCTTTTATCTTCAAAACTTTCAAAATAAATATCTTTAAAGCTACAATTTTTAAATTCTATACACTCTATTTTAAATATATTTTTATCTATATCATCTATATGTATTTCATAATTATCCGACTTTAAGATTTTTACTTCTTTTAATTTACCATATTCTTTTATTTTTATTTTCAAAGATTTGTTATCGACTTCAAATATTATTTTGTTAGAACTACTGTGATCTTTAAAATATTTCGAAAAAACTATTTGAGTCATCTTCCTACTACTCCTGCAATTTGTCCTAAATAAGGCAGCAAAGATATAAAAGCATCTATACTTTTATCGCTTAAATATTTTAAAACAGAAAATATCTTTTCTTTTGTTTTTGTCTTATCTTTTTCTTTTAATGTATCAATAGCCAAAAGTAAATTTTCTATTTCTTCTTTTTGATTTTTATCTAAAATACCTTCTGGAATTTTATTTAACTCTTCTAATGCTTGTTCTATTGTTATATTTTGAAATATAGTGGCATTTGCTGTATTTGTATTGTTGTTTTTAATGTCATTATTTATATTAATCAACTTTTTATCTTCTTTTATTTTTTCACTTTCATCTTTTAACTCTGCTAAATAAATCTCCATTCTTTCTATCATCTTTTGTAAAGATTCTATCATACCATAATCATTTTCTGATGGCTTAGGGTAATATTCACCTTCAATAGTAGGATATACTATGTCAAAATTTTCATAATATATATTTTTATAAATTTCTTCTATATATTTTATTTGTTTCCAACATTTCGATGGATTTTCTTCTTTTAAGATTTCTTTACTTTTATAAATATGCTGTGTTAATTTCTCGATTTTATTTTGGTTCATTTTCACTCCTTGTTTTTGATTATTTTTATTTCTTCTTCGTTTAGGTTGTAAAGTTTGTAAACGATAGAGTTTATTTTATCTTCTTGGGTTTTGGTGTTTGCATTTTTGTCTTGTTCTTTTAAAACTAAAATCTCATCGACTAAGCTTATAAGCTCGTTTGCTAATTTTTCATTTTTAGAATTTATTTTTGGTATAGGAAGTTTTTCGACAAATATTTTACTCATTTCATAACCACTAGCACCTAACTTCGCTCCAATCTGTTTAAAATAATAAAAATTGACATTAGAATTCAGCAATGCTGTTAAATACAATAATTCTTTTTTATTATTTGATTGATGAGATAAAATAAAGCATTTTTGATTTAGCAATAATAATTCGTTATCAAAAAATGCTATAAATTCCTTATTCATATTAGGATACACTATCTTTTCTTTTTCAAATTCTTGATAATAAGCTATACTATCTTGGGTCTCAAACCATTTGTTACTTGTTTTCTTACGACAGCCTTTTTCTCCGCTTTGTTTTATGCGTGGTAAAAATTTAGATAGATAAGATTTTAATGATGGGTATTGTTCTATATCGATTTTTAAACTTGGAAAAGTTCCTATCACCCAAAGCCCTGCCCACTCATAACTATATCTTTTTATATCTCTACCGCGTAGCATTTTGCGTATGAGTTTGGCGGTGCGTTCTTTTTCGGCTTCATCTTTGCATTTAGCTAGAATTTCATCTCTTTTTTCAGTAGTGATGATAAAGGCTTCATTATAGCCCGTTTTTATGCCATAGTTTATATTAAGCCCATGCCAGTCTTTAAGCGGAGTGCCGTGCTTTTCTATCTTTGCTTTTAGTGCGTTTGTGCTTTCATCATTGAAAGCAAAGCTTTCTTTGCTTAAAGAATTTTGTGCGATTTTGTTAAAATTTAAAATGCTTTCTATATTAAAGTCATTTTCTTTTAAAAGCTCGGTGTTTGGGGCTAGGTATTTGAAGCTACTATCTTTAGTTTTTGCTTTTTCAAAGCTTAGTATGGAAGTATCTACCGTAGCACTATCAAAGACTTTTATACCATTTAGATCGATGTATTCTAAAAGTGTGGTATTTTTGAGTAAAAACTCTCTTAAAGCTTCTCCATAACCTGCTCTTGTGTATTTGTTTGAAGTGATGAACGACAAAACACCATTTTGCTTTAGCACATTAAACCCAAGCTCATAAAAGTAAGTATAAATGTCGCTTGTGCCTTTATATACCTTATAGTTTTTGGCTAAATTTGGCTTTAACTCTTTGATGTCTTCTTGTCTGATGTAAGGTGGGTTACCGATGATGAGATCAAACCCTTGAAAATTCCCGCCCTCATCAAGCACTTCGCTAAATTCAAAACGCCATTCAAAAGGATTTGCACTTTCTAAGTCAAATATACTCTCATAAAGCTTTTTAAGCTTTTTAAATTCTTTCTTAGCTGCACTTTCATCAAAGTCAAATTCAAACATATTTTTAGAGAAAAATGCTCTAAAATTCTCATCTTTTTCATCTTGTGCTAAAAAATCGCCGTATTTTTTAGAGTATTCATTAGCGCCGCTGGTAAGTTGCTTGATCTCTTTGGCAAATTTGTCTTTTAAACAGAAATTTTTAAAAGACTCTTTAAGGTTTTTGATCTCTTTTGCGATGAGAGTTTTATCGGCGTAAAAGCCTTCTTTGTAGTCTTTGACTATGCGTTTGTATTTATCCATGCGTTCTTTGATGTTTGGGTAGTGAGAAAGGCTTTTGTGAATTTCAAAATAACTTATAAGCGAATTCCCACATTTTATGTTGATGTCGATGTTTGGTAGGGTTTTAAGATCATGATAGTTTGTATCATCAAAGCTTTCATAAAAGCTGTGTTTTAAAAGCTCTATCCAAAGCCTTAGTTTAGTGATCTCACATGAGTTTGGGTTGATATCTACTCCAAAAAGGTTGTTTTCTATGATGTCTTTTTTACGCTCGAAAAGTTCTTTTTGGCAAAGGTGGGTTTTGTCTTTGTCAAAATCAGGGCGTTTATACTCTAAAAACTGGCCTTTGTGATTTTGCACTAAAATTTCATCATTTTGCACGCTTAAGTAAAAGTCCTCTTCAAACAAACCAAGCTCATAATGCACCATAAGCATGGCATTTAAAGCTGAAACTAAAAAATGCCCGCTTCCCACCGCAGGATCGCAAATGCGTATGGAATTTAGCAAGGCTAGTTTTTGTTCTTGAGGGATTTTTTCTTGGCGTAGCTGGGTTCTTAGCTCGTTTAGCTTGGTGGCATTTAACTTAAAAGTATGGTTAAACTTATCTAGCACGACTTTTTCTATACTTGCTTTACACATATATGAAGTGATAAAACTTGGAGTATAAAAACTACCTTCTTTGTAGCCATTTAGCTTTTCAAAGACATTTCCCAAAACGCTTGAGTTGATGAGTTCTTTTTGTTTGATAAGTTCTTCGCTTTGCTCATCTGCTCCAAAGTCAAAGCTGTCTAAAAACTCAAACAAATACTCAAGCAAACCTACTTTGCCTTTTTTGCTTTTGCCTTTGTCATCTTTTAACTGCGTGTGTGGGTGGTACTCTAGCAAAGCGTCATTTTCTAAAGTGGCAATTTCTAATGTGGTTTTTTCGATGGCTTGTTTTTCAAAAAGCGATGAATTTAAATAAGGCAAATAGCTAAATTTACTCTGCGTCCTTGTGTGCTTTTCTTTAGCTAAGATATCAAAGAAAAGATGTGAAAGGGTAGTAAAATTTGGAATTTTTTCGTAGTTTAGAAATTTAAGGGTTTTATCATCGTTAAATCTAACTAAATTTGACTCAATAAGCTTTAAAAATAAAATGCGATTTAGCCAAAGTATGATGAATTTTAACACCTCTTCAAAGTCATGCTTTGAGAGTTTGCTCGCTATGAGATGATAAAGCGTGCCTTGGGCTTGTTTGCTTTGCTCACTTTGTGTGATGATGAATTTAGAAAGCTGTTTGTTCTCGCTTAAACCTAAGATGTATAAAAGCTCTTTGTAAAATGCGTTGTTTAGTGAGTTTGCGTCATTTGGACTAAATTCATTTAACAAAAAGTCTCTATGAAAGGTTTTAAAAATGCTTGCTAGGTTTTTGAAATTTGACTTTTGCTTGTCTTTTAAAAATGCCAAGTCAATAAAAAAGCCTTTTAAGCTTTCTTTGGAATTTTCTATGAGTTTGCTTGCTTCTTTGTAAAATTCATCAGTGTTGCCTTTAAAAAGTGAATTTGAGCTTTGAAATTCTTCAAAAAGCTTTTTAAAGCTTGTGTTTTTATAAAAAAGCTCTTCAAATTCACTAGCTTTGAAAATGTAGAATTTATAAAAGTCTGTGATGATGATAAATTTCAAACTAAAGCTATGCTCTCTGTTTCTAAAATAATACAAAATGGCTTCATGTAAGGCTTTGGAATTTGGCTTTGTATGGGTGATGAATTCTTTTGAGTTGGGCTTTTTAGCTTCGATGAGAACTTCTAAGTCTTTGCTAAGTTCATCTTTAGCAATAGCTAAATCAATCTCGCTTTTGCCTTTTTGCTTGGTTTTGATGTGGGTTTTGAAATTTAGGGTGGTTAAAAATGGACTAAGTGTGTTAGCTACAAGATAATCTTCATTTTCACTTTGTGAGCTTTCAAGCCTTTCTAGATACTGCGTTAAAGCCTTGCCAAAAGTGTCAAATTCATTTTGTGTAATTTGCTTTTTGCGGTAGTAAGGGTTGAAAAAATCTTTTTCATTTAGCAAAGTAAAGTGCATTTTTAACCTTTATAAAGAATATTTTGTATTTTACTAAAATTTACTTTAAAGGATTGAAAAGACTTTGTGAAAATATAAAAACAAATAAACTGATAATCAATAAAAAATTATTAAATAATATTTAATTTTACATTTTTTGTACTAAGAAATTTTTAATTTTATTGATATACAATAAGTTTATATCAAAAAAATGTCAAGGAGGCAAAATGGGAAAAATTTTGGTTTTCTGCTTAGCACTTGTTTCTTTTGTTTGTGCTAAAAATGAATTTTTTACAAGTGAAGTAAGCTCACTTTACTTAAGCAAAAATGACACAAAAGCTGTTGGTAGATTGCTACCTACAAATCCTTTTAAAGTATTAAAAACTGATGGAAATAAAGTTTTAGTCAAGATCACAGGCTATGTTAATCCTGCTTCACCTTCTGTGCTTTATTACAACGATAGTCAAAGAATCATAGTTGCTGCATTTTCTAAAAATACAAAACTTGATTTTAAAACTTACACTAAAAGTAAAAATGGCAAATGGGATAAAGCTACCATAGAAGTTTGGACTGATAAGAAAGATTTTGCAAAAAGCAACAAAGAAATGTTTATAAAAGCAAAAGAACTTTATATGAATAACTGCGGAATTTGTCATAGTGTTCATAAAGAAAGTGAATTTAGCGCTAATAGTTGGCCTGCTACTTTTAGATCAATGGTAAATAGAACAGGAATTGATAAAAAAGATCATTGGTTAGTGATACAGTATTTACAAAAAAGTGCAAAAGATTTTAAGGAGGTAAAATAAAATGGGGCTTGATAGAAGAAAATTTTTAAAAATTGGTGCTGGTTTAAGTGTATTACCTCTGGTTCCTAGTTTGGTTATGGGAAAAAGCGTTGAAGCTTCGACTATAAATTCAGGTTTAGTAAAAAATGGAAGCGTGATAACAGCAGCACATTGGGGAATTTTAAAGCTTACCATTAAAGATGGCATTGTGATCAAAAGTGAGCCATGGGAAAAAGTAACACAAATTGACAATCCTTTACAACACTATACAGCAGATATGATCTACAAATCGCGCGTGAAATATCCTTATGTAAGAAAAAGTTATCTTGAAAATCCTGACAATCCAAAGCCTGAGCTTAGAGGAAAAGATGAATTTGTGCGTGTAAGTTATGATGAGGCTATAAAACTTATAGCAAAAGAACTTAAAAAAACAAGAGAGCAAAAAGGAACTCAAGCTATATTTGGTGGAAGTTATGGGTGGAAATCTAGCGGAAATATGCAAAATTGTAGAATATTACTTCATAGATTTTTAAATGTCACAGGTGGGTTTGTAGGGACTACTGGAGATTACTCAACCGGAGCTTCTCAAGTGATCATGCCTTATGTTGTAGGCTCCATTGAAGTTTATGAACAACAAACTTCATGGGAAAATATTTTAGAACATTCTAAAATAGTAGTTATTTGGGGTGCTAATCCTATCGCCACTTTAAGAATAGCTTGGACTTCAAACGACCAAAGGGGTTTGCAGTATTTTGAAAAATTAAAAAATAGCAAGATCAAGGTTATTTGTATAGATCCTATAAAAACTGAAACTGCTAAATTTTTAAATGCACAATGGATCTCCCCAAGACCAAATACAGATGTTGCTATGATGATAGGTATGGCTAGTCATCTGATCGAAAAAAATAAAGTCAATTATGAATTTTTAGAAAATTATACAAGTGGTTTTGATAAATTTAAAGCTTATTTAGATGGCAAGAATGATGGTATTAAAAAAGATGTAAAATGGGCAAGCAAAATTTGCGGGATTGATGAAAAAACCATTAAAACACTAGCTGAAAGCTTTTATGATAACCCTACCATGCTCATGAGTGGTTGGGGTATGCAAAGAGCTCATCATGGTGAACAACCTCATTGGATGTTAATAACCCTAGCTTCAATGATAGGACAAATTGGTACTAAAGGAGGTGGCTTTGGCTTAAACTATCACTATAGTAATGGTGGGGTTCCATCATGCAAAGGTGGTGTTATAGGAGGTATTACAGCAGGAGCTGTGGGAATTTGGGAAAATGGAAAATTTAAGGGGCTACCAAAAGCAGGAGTTAGTCAAGGTGGTGCCGAATGGCTACAAAATGCTGCTAGTTATTCTTTTCCAGTAGCTAGAATAGCCGATGCTTTGTTAAATCCTGGAAAAGTTATAGACAATAATGGTTCTAAGATAACCTATCCTGATATTGACTTTATTTATTGGGCGGGTGGAAATCCATTAGTTCATCATCAAGATACAAACAATAATGTAAAAGCATGGCAAAAACCAAGAACTATAGTTGTAAATGAAATTTATTGGACTCCAACTGCCAAAATGGCAGATATTATAATGCCTACTACAAGTTCTTATGAACGAGATGATATTACCATGAGTGGTGATTATTCTAATATGAATATAGTTCCAATGAAGCAAGCGGTATTACCAATAGGCGAGAGCAAAGATGACTATGAAATTTTTGCTGATATTTGTAAAGTGTATGGAGATGATGTATTTAATGCTTATACTGAAAATGGTAAAAATGCAAAAGATTTTATCAAAGAATACTACAATAGCGCTTTAAAACAAACTCAAGCTTATGGGGATGTATTTGAACCAAAAATGCCAAGTTTTGAAGAATTTTGGGCGAAAAACGAGCCTATAACTTTTTCTCCAACTATAGAAAGCATGGAATGGGTTAGATTTTCTGAATTTATCGAAGATCCTATCTTAAATGCTCTAGGTACTGAATCAGGCTTGATAGAAATTTACTCAAAAACAATCGAAAAGTATAACTATAAAGACTGCAAAGCACATCCAATGTGGATGGAGCCGATAGAATGGCTAGGAAATGCTACCAAGGAAACACCTTTTCATCTACTAACCAATCACCCAACAAATAGACTCCACTCACAAATGTGCCATACTTCACTGCGTGAAAAGTATGCGGTAAATGGTAGAGAGCCTATATTGATTAACCCAATTGATGCTAAAAAACTTGGAATCAAAAATGGCGATATTGTAAGAGTTTTCAATAAAAGAGGTCAAGTTCTCGCAGGTGCTGTTGTAACAAAAGACATTATGCCAAATGTTGTAAGATTATGCGAAGGTGGGTGGTATGACCCAAATGATGAAGGAATGTGCAAATACGGAAACGTAAATGTCTTGACTATTGATATGCCAACTTCTGAATTAGCAAACGGAAACATTTCTCATACAAGCTTAGTAAATATAGAAAAATACAAAGGATTACCGCCTGAAATAACAGCATTTACAGCTCCAAAAGGTGCTGAATAAAACATTCTTTCTTAGAAGATAATTTTCTTCTAAGAAAGCTAGATTTTTCAATCCATATGTTGTATCTTATTATAGATTTTATTATAAATTAAAATCACGTATAACACTTTATAATACAACCAAAAACAAAAAAGCTAAAAATAAACCAATTCAACTAAATAACTAAATTAGTCAACTAATTTACTATTTTCATAACACATAATCCTAACCTAACTAAAATACGTAAAAACCAAATTTATCAGATTAATAAAAAAATATAAGCAATTAAAACAAATAAAAACAAAGACGTAAAAACTAAAACCTATCAACCACAATGGCTTCAAATATCAAATTAAAGTATTGCTACTAGAAAACTACTATCTCACCCAAAAATCCACCACAAACTCACTTACAAATACACTACTTATAAAACAAAATCTATACCATCCTAACACTAAAATAATTTATTTTACAAGCTGAATAATAAAAAACCTAAAACTAAATCAAACAACTAAAAATAAGAATTAAAGCCCATCTGTAGTCAATAACCAAGCTGACTAAACCACTAAATAAAAACAATAAAAAATAAAATAATAACCCCCTCCCACAACCCACCAAATAACAATTCAATAACCAACAACACAAATCTAAGCCATAAAAACAACTAAACAACTAAACAACTAAACAACTAAACAACTAAACAAACCTAATTTTTCAGATCAATAAAAAAGCAAAAACATAAGCAATAAAAACTAAAAAAACCAAATTTATCAAACTCGCTATAAACATTTTAAAGATAAAACAACTAAATCCCCAAACAATATAAATCCAAAAGCCAAATCACTAAAAACACAAACAACTAAAAACAAAAATAAAAAACCATAGCAAAAAAATAAAACAATAAAGAATAAAAATAAATTAAAAAATAAAAAGGAATACAATT
>NZ_JAKMQS010000030.1:0-2750 GCF_025771685.1 Campylobacter sp. IFREMER_LSEM_CL2194 | reverse complement strand
CTTTTGAGTTTATGCATTTAATTTTTAATTCACAAAATGAATTAATACTCACAAAGGATGATAAAAATTCTGAAATTATTAATCCTAACTTATAAACTTCACCCAAAGAATAAAATTTAGAATCATCTATACTTATAATACTCATAGTGCCTTTTTTTGTAATATGCTCATCAATTAAGTAGCTTGGTTTTGACTGTATGTCAATTATTGAAGAGGTGAGTAATTGACATACTACTTCAGAGGTTTTATCATCAGGAAAGCTGTAACTTTCTAAAACTTGAAAAAAGGATGTTTTTGTTAAAAGAGTTTGATAGCTAAATGATAAAATAGAAACTAATTTCCATAAAAGATTGCCATTAGTTTTAACTTGCTTAATCGGCGTTGGAATGGTAATGTTTTTCGTAATAGCATCTTTATAAAAAGGTATAAAATTGATATCACCTATTTTTAAATGGGTTGGCAAATTTTTATTACAGCATAATACATCTATTGTGATTGTTTCATTTGTATTGTTTGAGGAAAAAAACGATATTTCTTTGAAGTTATCTTGCTTGGAATTTGATTTATTTGTAATGTAGTAAAAATCTTGTATTTTATTTTGCATAAATTCAAAACGTTCAAAATTTTTATAGTTTTTTAAAATTCTACTCCCGCTGTCGCTATTATGTGCTTTGACTTGTTTTATTTGAACTATATCATATGCATTTAAATTTGTTCTATCGATAAAAATTCTATATCCATTTTTCGAGTGATTATTGATGATAGGTTCTGCTGTTTTTTCGAAAATATTAATGATTGGTGTTGTCGATAATGAGAATAATTCATTTTTTATAATACAATTTTTAGGAAGTGTTTTATTAAATTTAAAAAAAATGCTAATTAACTTACCTTTACACTCATGTAAAACATCCAAGCCTTGTATTGAGATAAAATTAAATTTTTCAGGCAAAAAAAAGTATTCTCTTAGCAAGGAAAAAGATTCAAATCCTAAGTCATTATAAAATAGGCAACTTTCGTTCGGCTTTAAACCCATAGTTTTAATATTATGGGTATTTATTTTAAATTCTTCTTTTGTGTCATGAGATATGACTTTTATTTCTTCTAAATATTGATGCATATAAAAAAGTAATGTAGATGATGTGTAAACATCATCCCCTAAGTATATACTTAGTCTATCTAAACCTAGATGTTCTATGTTTAAATCTTCTCTACTAACTCTAAGTTGTATATCTAATGTATGATATTGTCTTTCACTTCCTAAAAAAACATTCTCTATATTTAATGGATATAGATATACATCATATACTGTTTTAAATTCACATTCACATTTTTCTATAGATACGGATTTAACTGTACTATTTTTAGGAATAATTAATCTGTTGAGTTTGCTGTTTTCGCTAAATTTGAATTCTTGCATACACATAGAAGGTAGAATGTTGGTGTAATTTGGAGAAAGAATATTAATTAGAGATTCTGCAATATAGGGTATATTTTGATCTAATTCTTGATGAATTTTAGAGGTTAATATTGCTAAATTTTCAATAATTCTTTCTATATCTGGATCTTTACTATCGTAAGATAAAAAAGGGGTTAACTTGGGAAATTTATCTATAAAAATTTTCCGAGCATGATTAAGATAAGCAATCTCCTTTTGATAATAATGTATATCATCTTGTGTCATTTTAGATAACCTCGCAATATCGATTATTTTTAAATATAATTTCAATTGCAAATTCTTTAAAATTATCATTACAAAAAACACACTTTAGTAAAAATGAAAGTTGCCAAGGTTTTAAAGAATCATTATATGTGATAGAATTAATCATAATTCTTTTTTCGTATTTATTTATGAGTTTATGAATTTCTTTTGCCATGTTCAAGCAAAGTTCTGTTGAGCTTAAATTTAGATTTTCTATACTAGATAATCCAAAATCTTCAACACTTAAGCAGTCATCAAGTTTTGCATTAAGCAAAACTTGTATATTATTTTTTATTTCTTGAAATTCATTTTGATAAAAAGGGATATTTTTATATTGCTCATCCAATGAATGAATAATTTTATCCAACAAAGACATTTATTATTCTTTATCCAATTTACCTACTAAAGATAGTTCAAAATTTCCACCCATATATTTAAAGTGAGGACGAACACTCAACCCAATCTTATACCATCCAGGCTCCCCTGGTATATTATCCACTTTTACTTGAGCCCCTCTAAAAGGTCTTCTACTTCTAACCTCTGCTGGTGGATTTTCTTGATCTGAAATATATTGTCTAACCCATTCGTTTAAACCATTTTCAATATCACTTCTTTCCTTCCAGCTTCCAATTTCTTCTCTTTGTAGTACTTTTAGATAATGTGCTAATCTTGAAATTAAAAATACATAAGGCAATTGAGTGCCTAAGCGGTAATTTGTTTCAGCCTCTTTTCCTTCTGGTGTGTTTGGAAATATTTTAGGTTTTAAAGCAGAATTTGCTGAAAAAAATGCTGCATTATTGGTGTCTCTTCTTAGGGTTAAAGTTATAAACCCATTTTCTGCAAGTTCATATTCTCTTCTATCTGTAATCAAAACTTCAGTGGGAATTTTAGCTTTTAAGTTTCCAAAATTTTCATAAAAATAAGTAGGAAGATCTTTTACGCTTCCACCGCTTTTTGGTCCTATGATACTACCGCACCACCTGTATTTAGCAAAACTTTCTGTTAATCTTGTTGCGAAAGCATATGCTGAATTTCCCCATAATAGATGATT
>NZ_JAKMQS010000029.1:0-2969 GCF_025771685.1 Campylobacter sp. IFREMER_LSEM_CL2194 | reverse complement strand
GTATTTGCAAAAGAAATAAAGGATAGATAAATGAATAGCATAAGCTCTAAGGAAATATACGATCTTAAAGCTCCGTTTGCACCAGGAACATATGTAGAACTTTTCTTAGAGAATAACGACGATATACAAAGAAAATGGGGTTTTTTTGAATGTGATAGTCAAGCTAAAATGCAATTATTATTTGTATCGGATGATTATTTGCAAAGTTTTGATAGTTTTAGTACTTTAGTTGATATTGATGAAGATGGAGAATTAGAGTGCAATGATGATTACAATGCAACTTTAATTGAACAAGAAAATACAAATAAAATTGGCTTTTCTCTTCCTCTTTATAGAACAAAAGAAACTAAATTTGAAAAATATTATATTGTGGTATTTGCTTATGAAGGCGAAATGCCGACTTTACAAGATCCTTATGTGATCATTGATATGAGTTTTAGAGTGGGTATTGGAGAAGATGATAATGTTGCTAATGGTGTTAATCTTGCAAATTATCCCAAAAATATTCAAGAATGGAACCAAATATCACACATACAAAGTGTTTGGGATGCTGTTAAATTTTTCGAATGTCTATCTAAAAAAATAGGTGATACCTTTACTATTATGAGAGAAAATTTCTTTTCATTCTGTAAAAATAATCCTCAAATAGCAGGAAAAATTGCTTATATTTACTATAGATTTGACCTAGGTAGTCAATCTTTCATAGATAGCGTGGAAAATGATTTCAAAGACTATCAAAGAGATAGAGATTTTTATTTTCAAACTTGTAAAGATGTTTTGCTAAATTGCCCTATAGAAAAAAACAATCCTAAAACATTGAAAGAAAAATATGATGAATTGATGCAAGGTAAAAAATTGGATATAGCAATTTATAAAAATTTAATTAGTAAGATTGTAACCGCTATATGTGAAAAATTAGACCTAAATTTAATAACAAAAAATGGTGAAATAGATTTTTTCCAAGGAGATGAAGAAGAATGGGGAGAATATTACAAAAGACGCATACGTGTTAATGAAAATAATCTACATGATTTAAAAGAAATAATAAAAACTATGATTCACGAGATTAGACATTTTTATGTTGAAACTTATTATTATCCAGGACAAGGTATTTTAAGAGGATATTTGTTTTATGCACATGGATTCTCTATAAGCGATGATTATAAAATTTTATTTGATGGCTTTTATAAATTTGATGACAAAGAAAGGCAAGAAAATGCTTACGAAATACAACCAAATGAAAGAGATGCAAGATTTGTCGAAAAAATGATAGATTTTCTAGGCTAAATAATGAAAATTAAACTTCCTGATTTAAAAAAATATGCTTTTAACAATAGATCAGATAAAACCATATATCTTGGCATAGAAACAAATATTTTATGTGTTGAGGATAGAATAAACGATATTTCAAATTTCTATAGTAGTAAATATAATAAAAAAATTAATGATTTAACCGCTATTTTATATATAGGAAAGGTAATATTTCAAGAAGAGAAAAACAACTTGTTTCCAAAATTTATAGCAAGTAATTTTGATATTAATTTTGAAAAATTAAATAATTTTTGGCTTAATGAAATAACAAACAACAAAGTGCAATATTTCAGGCAAAATAACAATATAATCTTATCCAAAGAACAAATTTACTCATATTTTGATGATTTGCATTCCAAAAACATCAACTTAATTAAAAATTATTTTAATAAAATTTATGAAAATAGTGGCATTACCGCTTTAATCTATGACAGAAACAACCATAAAAACGATATGTTAAATCAACTTGATACGCTATCTAAACAAGATTATAAAATTACATTTAGCGATGAGCTTTTTTACGAATATTTAGTTTGGAGTCTAAATGACTTTTTAATTCCATATTTTTCTGGTAAATTTCAAGATGAAAATGAATTACTTTTTAATGCCGGTGCTTACACTACATATAAAGAATTATATCAAAAACAAATCAATCTTATACCAAATCCTTACTATGGGAAAAACTCTAATATTCCTTTTATTGATTTTTTCTATACTAATATAAATCCATTAAAATATGGGGTGGGTTATATCGAAGGTTATTTAAAATTTTTCAAACACTATCCAAATTCAAAGTTCCTTAAAAAAATGCCTCCAATAAAAGGATATAAATTCTATAGCCCTAATATTAACCATGATGGTAAAATTTTATCTTCCAATAAAGGAAAATTTTATTTTTCTCTAGCTGAAAATCCTCAAATTTTTATTTATTTTTTTCAAAAATATTACCCAAAAATTTGTAACCTTCCAAAACATTGGAATGAAATTATGTTTCAAAAGTTAAAATTAAACATTCCAAACGAAGAGTTATAATTTTTCTATATTCTTAATCAAACTGCTAATATTAGAATCGATTTTAATATTATGAGTTTGCAAATCAAAAATTGCAAAAATGAAAAAACCTAAAATACATCCAATAGGTATAACAACTAACGCAAATTTCATAAATCTGCGTTGAAAATACTGCCAAAATTTTTCCCTATTAGCTCCATTATAAGCCTTATCAAAAGCTGTCTCATCTGTTAAATTTATAAGAGGAGTTAAAGCCGATGCTATATTGTTACAAAGATAAATAATTTTTTCCTCAACATCTTTTTCATGAGAATATTTTCCTCTATATCCTAAAATCAAGCAAACATATATGAATTCCAAAAAATCCTTGTTTTTGGATGGATTAGACAACCAAGAAAGCGCTATATCGTAAAAATTATCACCACCTAGAGTCTCATCAAATAACCTCACGGTTAAAGTATGATTTGCCCAAGAGCTATTAATAAATAAATCATTTTTCATTAGACTTTCATCTATAAATACACATAAACAATATCTTAATTTTATAATATCTTTCTCATCATACTCTTTAAAAGTACTTAATCTTGAACTCCAAACCAAAATTTCATTTACAAGCTTTTCTTTTAAATTCTCTATATAAGCAGCAT
>NZ_JAKMQS010000028.1:0-3045 GCF_025771685.1 Campylobacter sp. IFREMER_LSEM_CL2194 | reverse complement strand
CTAAAATCCAAGGTGTTTTTAGTTTGATCTATACCCTTAAATACTTCAGTGAGTATTTCTTTATGCTGTTTAATTGAATGCGAAATTTCTTCTAAAAATGATTTAATATACGAAGATTTATTTAAATCTAAACAAGTGGGTATAAAACTTTCATCTAACTCTATTTTTTTATTTAAATCAATATTTTTGATTTTTGCTATAGGAATTTCAAGTTCATCTGGAGTTTTGCTGCCTAAAAAGCCCAATTTCAATCTCAAACTAGCTAAAGTAATGCTTATTTTTTCTTGAGAGAAAGTAATATTATCATTCTCATATTCATCTTCTAAATCAGTATGTTTAAAAACATCATTAGTATTATCATCATATATTCTTGAAGCTACAACACTTCTTAAACTAATGTATTTTGAATTAGGTATATTATTGTGTAAAGATATATCTGCTATAGAGGATAAACCCATAGGAATTTTAATAACAATAATAGAATTTACCAAAGAATCATAATTAACCTCCAAAGGCTCTGGAAGCTCATCTTGTTCTGGCGCATTAAAAATGCTACCATCTTTAGCAATTCCAGAAATTCTTTTAAGTGCTATTTTTCCTTGCATTAGCATTTCATTGGAAAATTCTAAATCAATTATTCCATATAAATTATTGAAAGTTGAAATTGTTTTAAGATTAATATTTCTTTCAAAATATCGTTCTTGTTGCTCAAAATGAATTTTATCAATATTTAGCCCATTAAACCAAGCTACTTTTAGCTTATCTGCCATTATATTTTCCTTAGATTAAATATGTCTAATACCATCTTTTGTTATTTCAAATTTTAATGTTTTTTTAGTTCCAAAACCATTAGCATCATCTGTTTTTGCCCAAATTTTTGTTACCTTTTTAGTATTATTTGCAAATAAAACCAAAATACCAATATACGGCACTTCTTCATCTATAACTTTAAAAGCAATAATATTATCTTTAGGGGCAATTTGTAGTCTAATCGAGTCAATTTTATCTCTACCGAGTAGAGCATCCTCTCTATTAATCAGCTCTAAATCACTAGCCTTTATAAATTTATTTACATCTTTTAGTTGATACACAATAACAGTCAAAGGAACATCATCATTTCTACTATTTAAATTAGAATTTTTTATATTATCAATCTTTACACTTACAACACTAGAGCAAGAACTTAAAAACAACCCCATGAGCAACATAACAAAAATTTTTCTCATTCCCATCCTTAAAAAAATACTTAAATAAATAACACTATAATTTTATTTTTTATTATAATTAAAAAAACTTTCAATAGTGCTTAGGAGATAAAAAATGATTTTCTGTGATCATTATGAAGAAAATTTAGAAAACTTAGAAATATTTCATTTACTTGAAGAAGAGATGACAAAATACAAAACATTAAATCATGAAAAAATACAATGGGATAAGGTATATGAACACTCATTAGATATTTTACAAAACAACTCGATGGATATGAAAATTTTCGCTTACTTTTCTTTATCATGTTTAGCATTAAATAACGAAGAGTGTTTTAAAATATTTTTAGAAATAATAATTTTTACAGAAAAATTATTTCGAGAAAAACCTGAAAATATAAGTAAAACATCTTCTATACTATTAAATCAAAAAAAGAAATACAAACAAATTGTTGAAAATTTTATTAATGAATTTAATAAAAATTCACCAAAATGCTCACAAGTCACAGCTAAAAGTTTAAATGAGTATTTTGAAAAATTACGCGAAATTTTAAATTGTAATTTTGTAAAATTAAACATTAAAGAAGAAATAACTCAAACTAAACAATCACCTCTTAAATCTCCAGTGACACAAGTAAATATCGATATAAAAAACACAAAATTATCTAATCTTAGCGATAGAGAATACAGAACATTATTAAATAATCTAGCAATAGAATTACTAGAAAATAACATTGAAAATACTAATGCTTATTCATTGTTTGCAGAAGCAGCTTGGGGAAGATTAAAAACCCTTCCACCGCATTCAGATTTTGTCACTAAAGTAAGATATCCTGATAGAAATTTAATAAAATTACTATTAGATAAAAATACGAATGAGTTAGATCAAATAAAATGTTTTATCAATAACCTTTCACTTAACCCTTTCTGGATAGAAGGATTTAAACTATTTTGTGATTTTTTACATCATCATCAAAAAGAACACTCCTTGAAAATTTTAAATTTACTAACCTGCAATTTTATTCTCAAATTCAAAGATATTACCAAGTTAAGATTTGACAACGGCGAATTAATGTGTAAAGAAGATACATTTAATTATTTTGTAAAACAAAATCAAGAAACTAATAAAAAAACACACACCACATCCGATAAAAATAAAAAAGTAGAGCAATTACTCATTGAAATAAACAATGAAAATTATAATAATTCTTTATTTTGTAATATAAATTCTTTAATAGCCATGGCACAAGTTTTTGAAACAAACAATATGAAAAATAATGCAAAAATTATATACTTACAACTAGTTGAACTTATGGAAAAAACCTTATTAAAGGATTACTTAAGTGATGAGTATAATTATGCAAAAAACAAAACTAATAAAAAAATATAAACTTAGTTATTCTTTATTTAGTTTTATGTATAATTTAAAAAATAAATTTTAATTCAAAAAATAAGGAAGTAAAATGTCTGATGGATCAAGTGCACCAAAAGAACGCATAAATATAACCTACAAGGCAAAAACAAACGGGCAAAATGCAGAGATAGAATTACCTTTAAAACTTATGATAATGGCTAATTTAACAGGTAAAAATGAACAAAATTTAGAAGATAGAGAAATTGTGTCTATCAACAAAATAAATTTTAATCAAGTTATGCAAAAACTAGACATCAAAACCCAATTTAATGTTAAAAATACTTTGGGTGGAGGCGCTGAAGAATTAGATATCAACCTAAAAATATCTAGTATGAAAGATTTTTCGCCTGATAATATAGTGCAACAAGTGCCAGAGTTAAATAAACTAATGCGCCTTAGAGAAGCATTAATGGCTCTAAAAGGACC
>NZ_JAKMQS010000027.1:0-3302 GCF_025771685.1 Campylobacter sp. IFREMER_LSEM_CL2194 | reverse complement strand
TTTTAGTATAGGTCAAGGCGAAACAGTAGAATTTGGAGGCAATAGTAAAAACTACCTAAACATTGCTCATGGTACTAGTAAATCTATGATAGAAGGTTTATTAAAAGCAAATGGTAAAAATATATTTTTAATTAATCCTAATGGGGTAATCATTACTAAAAAAGGAACTATCAATGCTAATCGCTTTGTGGCTTCGACTTCGTCGATGAGTGATGGGGAGATGTGGAAATTTGCTGATATGAAAACACTTGAACAAGGTTTAAGCTTTTCCCCTATATTTAAACCACACAAAGCAGGCAATGTAGTCAATATGGGTAATATTAATGCTAATGATGTATTGCTTATAGGGAATAAGGTAAGTATAGATGGTGGCCATATCAATGGCAAACATAATGATGGTGTTAGTGGTGATGCTTTAAAAAATCCAAGTGGTAATACAGCTGATAAAGTTCATTTGGTGGGGAATGAAGTTTATATAGACAAGGATATGGCGCAATTTAAAACTACAAGTGGTAAAGTAGATGTAACAGCCAATGCTATTTATATTCAAAGACAAATGATAAAATTTGCAAATGATGGTTATAAATTTGGCGGTGATATAAAAGATAAAATAAATATAACAAACTATCAAAACCATACAGGAAGCTCTAATTTCAAAAAAGCTCTAACCATAGGTAATATGGGAAATGAAAAAGATAATGTTATAGAATGGTGGCACTTTGCGAAAGGTTGGAATGAAGATTTAGGTGTTAGAGAAATTGATGAGTTTAGATTAGTAGATGATATAGATTTTAGTGGCAATCAAGGTAAAAACTACGCAAACTATTGTATAGATGGACTAGGATGCACTAGTATGATTGTTGGTTATTATGATTATAACGATATGGATAACAAAAAAGGTGAATCTTTTAATAAGGTGTTTGATGGACAAAATCATACTTTAAAAAACATCGATATCGATATTAAATTGGCTAACAATGAAAATATACATGATACTGTTGGTATATTTGGTTCTGCTTATGGTGCGACTTTTAAAAATATACATGTAGATTATATGGGAGGTAGTATAAAAGTTAATTCAAATAACCCTAATATAGCAAATGTTGGTGGTTTTATAGGGGTAATGATGGGTGGATATGTAGATAATATTGTTTTAGAGAATATCAGCTCTATAGAACATTTTTATACTGGATCAGGAGAATATTCTTGGGTTAACACCGGAGGATTTATAGGAAATTTAACTGGCGGTGAAATTTCTAAAACAACTGTAAGAAATATAGGTTCTATCAAAACTTACGCACATTCAGCTAGGTTTTTAATGACTGGTGGTTTTATTGGGCATAGTAGATATGGCTCATATATTGATAATATTTTATTGGAAAATATAAAGAGCATTTCTAATGAAGCTGAAAAAACATTGCAATCATCGGTGGGTGGTTTTATAGGAGGAGTTAATGATGGGGTAAGTTTAACCAATGTAAAAGTTGATAAAATTTATAATATTAGTAACCATGTTAACTCAGGAGAAGCTTACACAGGAGGTTTTTACGGTGCCGGTGGTGGCCATCCTGGTATTTTTAAAAATATCTATATATATTTTGATCCAAAAACTACAATAACTAGTTCTTCAAATAATATAGGTATATTTTTTGGATATTCAGAAGATTATCCAGCTCTTGCTCCTGAATTATATAATATAAATATATATTATAAAAATAAAACTTTATCTGATGCAAATGTTGATAGTTGGCTTTATGATAAAATAAATTTTTATGTTTATAATAATGAGATAAAAGCATATCAAGATTTTTTAAATAAATCCGGCTATATACAAGGTTACTATAAGGATGATGAAATAAATCTTGAACAAGACGACCTCAATAAAGAAGTTATTGGTCAAATCATAGAAGATATCACTCAAAAAGGATATGTGGTAGATATTGCTATGTTAGAAAAATTATTAGAAGTTTATAGCAAATTTAATCTAAATACCACAGAAAGTGAAAAAATAGCTTTTATTCAAACATATTTTAATATAAAAGATGAAAATGAAGCTAGAGGTATTTTGCAAAGTTTAGATTTTCTGACTTATTATACTAAGAATGAAACATTTGATAAAAATAGAATATCAAATGAAGCAAAAGATTTATTTATATCTTTACAAAATCAAAGTGAAACAACTCTAGCTAACAATAAAGCTTTATTTAGCTATTTAAATGATAATAAGGATAAATTAATAACTGAATATAACAAATACAAAGAGCTAGAGCAAATCTTTAAAGACAGAGAGCAAGACTATTTTAAAGCCCAAGCTGAATTTAATAGATTATTAGATTTAGTCAATAAAGGTAAGCTAAGCTACAACGATCCTAAATTCACTCAAGCTTTTAATAATTGGCTTAATGCTTATAATAGTTATTCCAATGCATATGTTGATGCTAAGAATATCAATGATAATATAAAATCCACTTATACTAAATATATTAACGAAACATTAGGATATGGCAATTTTAATTTTAATCCTTTTTTGCTAAGTTTAAATCCTGATGTAGATAAACCTGAATTTCCTGATATAGATAATTCTCAAGGTGGAGATTTACCTGACTTTGAACAAACTGCTTCTCTTAATCTAATAGGTGATAATGCTTTAGATGAAGATGAAGAAACTGAAGAGGTAGATGAAACTTCTCTTATGCAAAAAGGAAAAATCTGCATAGTAAGTGATAACTTTAAAACTATGAATCCATGTATAGTTGGAGGATTATAAAAATGCTTGCTAGGATAGCTATATCCTAGCAATAATAACGAGTATATTAATGAATACTCGTATTAAATAATATTTTGACTAATCAATAATAAATATTAAAAGATAAAAACTCTAAATTTAAAATATATAAATAAAAGGAATAAACAACCATGAAAAAACTCTTACTTAGCACTATAGCACTTAGCTCTTTAGTCTATGCTAATAATGGAAGTATTACCATAGCTAAAAATGATATAGAAAAGGTTATAGAACTCTCCCCTGATAGAAACCTCCCTCAAAACAAAGCTATCAAAGAAAATCTAAAAACTAAAGATGATTATATAAAAAGCCAAGAAGCTAAAAAAGACTTTGAAGAAAAAAAGAAAGCTTTAAAAGAAAAACTAAATCAAGAAGATAAAGCTAATGAGGAAACTAACAATCAAACTAATAACACTACCAACCCAAATAACCAAACTAGCAATAATACTAATAACACAAACAATGATAAAACTAACACTAGTGTAAAAGATGAAACTAACAATTCTAACCCAACTAG
>NZ_JAKMQS010000026.1:0-3332 GCF_025771685.1 Campylobacter sp. IFREMER_LSEM_CL2194 | reverse complement strand
GTTATTAAAGGGTTAAAAGATAACACTAGAAAATCAAATAAAATATTCAAAAATATAATATTTTTTCTTATGGTATTCAAATTCATATTTTATAAAACCATTTCTATGATCAGACACAGAACATAAATTAGTTGATTGTATTTCAATAATGCCTTTTTCATTAAAATAAAATCTTTCTTTTGATATATTAGAATGTTCAGGTGTTATATGATCTCCAACACCTTTATAATCGACTATTTTTAATTGAATACTTTCTTGATAAACGCCTCCACTAATAACAACTTTTTCAGGAAGCTTCATTGTTCCAGCTTCAATATAAATATTTTGATTAACAAGTTTTAATATGATTTTAATTTCTTGTTTTAATTCTTTTCCTAAGCTTTTAAAAACCACATTAATGCTGTTATTAAAGGGTTAAAAGAAAACATTAAAATTAGTATTTTAAAATTAATTTTAATTTTCCGTAACATTCAAAACCACATGTATTTAATATTTCCAAATCAATTCTCATAGAATTATTACTCAATTTTATTTCTTTTTCAATTTCTTTCCAATGTATTCCACCTCCGCAAGGATTGCTAATTTTGCCTTTATCTTCATTATTTATTTTTAAAATTGCCTCATCATCTGCAAGAATTTCAGCTTTAAATGATTTCACACTATTGAAATATTTAATATTTTTTATATTAAATACATTTTTCCCACATTGAGCATTAAATTCATAAATTAAATCTTCAGGCTTGCTTATTGATAAATTATAGTTATTTTTATAATTTAAACTCTTAGCCTCCACATTTATGCTGTTATTAAAGGGTTAAAAGAAAACACTAGAATTTAATCACAAACTAAAGCAAAAATAATTATAATTTTATTGTTTTAAGGATTTAACCAAATGGAGGCTTTATTAAAGTCGAAAGGAGGTTAAGATGAGTGAAATTGTTATCTTTATGATCACTTTAATCACTCTTATCTTAGTCATTAAAAACTAAGATAAGAACTAATTTCTAATTTCTTAAAAAACATTTTAGAAAAACCCTGCTTAGTTTATCCTTAAAACATAAGCCTTCATATTAGCAGGGTTGAGGGCTTGTTATAAAGATATTTGTTTTTATATAATATTATTTGCTAAGTTTGAACAATATTATTTTATCTTAAAGCTCTAAAAACTACATCATATAAAATTTTATTCACTTATAGATTAAAAGCTCACAAAACATAAAATAAATAAAAATAATCTTAAACTATATAAAAATGAAAAAGTTTAAAGAAGCTTTTATGTAAGAAATTTTCCTTTTAAATATAATTTGGCAATTTTAAATTAAAAGGAGGTTAAAATGGAAAAAATTGTTATCTTTATGATAACTCTAATTACTCTTATCTTAGTCATTAAAAACTAAGATAAGAGTAATTTGTTTTTTACAAGTGATTAATGTTGAGCTTGAGGGGTTAATTATTTTAAACTAGAAAAATCATACCTTTTTTGATATAAACAATCTTTATTTTACTAAAAGGAAACATCAATGATATATGCTTATATAAGGGTTAGCACCGATAAACAAAACACTGAAAATCAAAAATTTGAAATAATTCAGTGGAGTAAAAGAAATGAAATTAAAATCAATTACTTTGTGCAAGAAGTTGTTAGCGGAAAAATAGCAATAGATCATAGAAATTTAGGAAGATTATTTAAAAAATTAAAAAATGGAGATTCATTAGTTGTCACAGAACTTTCAAGATTAGGAAGAAGTCTTTTAGATATTATGGAAAAATTAAACTGGTGTATTAAAAATAATATCACTATATATTCTATCAAAGAAAATTTTGCTCTTAATGATAATATTAACACAAAAGTAATTGCTTTTGCTTTTTCTTTATCAGCCGAAATCGAAAGACAATTAATTTCACAAAGAACCAAAGAGGCTTTAGCCAGAAAAAAAATGGAAGGTGCGATTTTGGGTCGTCCCAAAGGAAAAAAGAATAGAATCGAAGTAAATCCATGCTATCCAGCATTAAAACAAATTTTAAAATGGGATAAGCAAGGCTACTCACATTCAAAAATAGCAAGAAGAATAGGTGTTCATAGGGATACTTTAAGAAAATTTCTAATTACAATGGGATATGCACATTTGCTAAAAAGATATAGAACTGAGATTTAACTTTCTCTTTTAAGGGAAAAAATAGTGTGCTTTTAGTAGAATAAAAAAATTAAAAAATAATGAACGATAAATTTTAACAAAATATTCTAAAATTTATATTAATTATTTAATATATGTAATTAATTATTAAGTGTTTTGTTATCTAAGGACAATTTATGAATATAAAACTTAATATTCCTTATTCGGAAAAAGATAAATTGAAAGAATATGGAATAAAATGGAATCAAGAACATAAAACTTGGTATTTGCAAGATTATAAAAATTTAAACTATGTTTCAAGTTATTTAGAGAATAAAAATTTTACATTTTATGCAACTGAAACTTTAAATATTGTTCAGGGATTTATTAATTGCTGGAAATGTTCTAAAGTTATACCTGTATATGCTTTGGGAAGCTCTAAATTTATTTATAAAGAAAAAGGCGAATGGTTATTTCAGCCTAAATTTAAAATATTTAGAAATATAACTGCATATTCTGAAGATTTTTCTAATATTTTAAAACGTATGAATATAAAATCTCTCGAAAAATCATTTTCAAATACAGCTGGAAGTTCTTATTTGATGAATAAATGCCAATGTTGCCAATCAAAACAAGGAGAGTTTTTCTTGTTTGAAGAAATAGATTCTATTTTTAGTCCTAACACTGTTAAAGAAGCACAACAACTAAAGATTTACGATTTTCCTTTATTATTTGATTTGGGTTTTACTGGAGAAATTATCGAGATACTTACAAGCGAGTGTTCAGATATCAATGCTTTAATTTGGTTTAATGCTGAGCGTATTAAAATCGTTAAATAATTTTATATCTAATTAATATTTTTTAGATATAATTTCAATATCATTAAAATATAACAAACATATTTAAAAAATATATCAAGGATATGAAATGAAAAAAGTAGTTTTAGGGTTAGCTTCTCTTAGTCTTATTGTTTTTTTAGGTGCTTGTTCATCAGAGCCTAAGTCTATGGAATATTTTAAAGACTCCAAAAATGAAAAAGAATTAAAAGATACTTTAAAATATTGTAAAGATAATAGAGACTCTATACTAAAAGATAAAACTTCAAAAGAATATATAGAATGTGAAAATGCTTTTAAAGCAGATATAGGTAAATCAATGGGGAAAGAGCCTTTGGATTCTAAAGAGCTTTTAGATGAAGGTAGAGAAAAAGCAAATGCT
>NZ_JAKMQS010000025.1:0-3470 GCF_025771685.1 Campylobacter sp. IFREMER_LSEM_CL2194 | reverse complement strand
CAAAGCTAGTGTTTTCATTAGTGATAACAAATTTATATTTGGTTATTATTTTTTTAGTGGTAGGGGTGTTAATATTATTAGTTTGATTGTTAGTTTCCCAATTAACTTCCTCTTCTTGATTTAGTTTTTCTTTTAATTCTTTCTTTTTTTCTTCAAAGTCTTTTTTAGCTTCTTGGCTTTTTATATAATCATCTTTGGTTTTTAGATTTTCTTTGATAGCTTTGTTTTGAGGGAGGTTTCTATCAGGGGATAATTCTATAACCTTTTCTATATCATTTTTAGCTATGGTAATACTTCCATTATTAGCATAGACTAAAGAACTAAGTGCTATAGTGCTAAATAAGAGTTGTTTCATGGTTGTTTGTTCCTTTTGGTTTATATTTTTAAAATTAAGAGTTTTTATTTTTTAATATTTATTATTGATTAATCAAAATATTATTTAATACGAGTATTCATTAATATACTCGTTATTATTGCTAGGATATAGCTATCCTAGCAAAGTATTTTATAATCCTCCAACTATACAAGGATTCATAGTTTTAGAATTATCACTTACTATGCAAATTTTTCCTTTTTGCATAAGAGAAGCTTCTTCAACTTCATTTTTTTCCTCTTCATCTACAACTGCAGTATTACTTAGTTTGTCTGAATCTTGTTTTTGAAGAGATGATACTACTTGACTAGCATCAGATCCATTACTTGTGTCTCCATTATTATCATTTCCATTATTTGTACTTGGATTTATAATAACAGCACTTAAAGTAGGTGTTTCTGGAGTACTTGAAGAAACGCCATAGGTTCTAAAATTATCTTTGTCAATTTTTATTTGTGCAAGTAAATCTATGTTTTCATCTTGCAATTTTTCATTTTTTTCCAATAAAACTTCAATACTAGCCACAATTAGATTAAGTCTTTTTTGAGCTATTGACAACTCATTTTCATCTAAAAGTCCTTTGTTGATAGAATTTACAAGACTATTGTACTCATCTTGCAATCTTTTTATCTCTGTATTATTGCTAGTTATATCTTTGTTATTATTTTTGATACTGTTTACAGGATTTATTAAAGATTTAACATAAGCTCTTAGTGCTTCACCTTGCTTTAAAGCATCAGAATGTTTATTGCCCGCTTCATCTTTTAAATTTTCAAAAGTTGTTTCAACTCCGCTTTCAAATTTAGAATCTTTAGTATCATTTTTGCTATAAGCTAGTATAAAATCCATACTTTGAACTAAAGAATGTGCTAAAATTTCTCTTTCTTTCTTTGTATATTTACTTTTATCAAGCAAGAAATTACTTAAAAATTCTACCTTTGACTTAGTATCGCTTAACTTATCATAAGCCTCTAAAAATGCTTGCAAAGTATTTAAATCTATCGCATAAGAATGTCCTTTTAAAGAGTTAAAGATATCTCTTACTATACTCTCATAAAGATCATCTTGTGTTAGTGTTGCTTGATCATTTTTTGCTTCTTGTGCGCTTAGGTATTCTTTTTCTGAAGGTTTAATACTATCTTTATCAAAGTTAGAACCTTTAATGCTATTCATTCCATTTTGAAATTCAGGATCATTAAAATTACCCACATTTTTATCTATATATTTATCATATTTACCGGCAGTATTAATAGGATTTCCATAAAAATAAACATTTGTAGTATTATAGTTTATTGTTTCGCCATAATTACTATTATGAGCTATAAATTTTCCATAGTGAGTATTAGTATGATCTTTACTATCAACAATAAACTTTGCATCATTATTATAATGCATATATACATTATTAAACAAAATATCTTGTTTGTTTATACTTTTATCTATGTATATATGCCCTATAAAACCACCAATAATAGAGCCATTATCCGCTTTAGCACGCATATTCCCCATATTTTTTAAAACAATATTATTAAATGCATTGTTACTAGTCATATAAGCACTTCCAATAAAACCACCTAAATAATTAAACCAATAAGCTCCATTTACAGTAATCTTATCAATACCATCTATAACAATATTATCAAATGCTTTATCTCCAACTTTAGCGCTTCCAATAAAACCACCAACAGAATTATTGCCACCACCTAATCCTGTTACATCAATATTTGAAATTTTTCTTATGGTGATATTTTGAAATTTACTATGAGTATCTCTACCAGCAAAACTACCAGCATATACTATATGATCTTTAGATTCACCTTTAATACTATTAATTGTGTCGATAAAAATATTGGTAAATTTAGCTCCATCAGATGATCCAACAAAACCACCTATATTATTGGACTTATTTGCATTATTAAATATTTCACCAATTGAATTAATACCTACATTTGTATAATCGCCTTGTGTTGTCATTCCAACAAAACCACCAACATAAGCATTATCTCCATTAACTTCAATTTTTTTTACATTGCTTAAATTGATATTATTAAATGAAGATTTATAAACATTGCCAACAAAACTTCCAACTCCACCTACGACATTGCCACTTGTTGTTGCTTTAATAATCCCATTATTATAATCAATGGTTATATTTTCAAAAGTAGCATTTTTAGCACTACCAAATATACCTACATATCCAGGTTTATAAGATAATTTTGTAGTGTCTATGATAATATTACTTAAGGTATAACCTTGCCCATCGAATGTTTTATCAAAGGATGTTGTATGTCCTACTATCATATTAGTACAACCAAGCCCATCTATACAATAATTTGCATAGTTTTGCCAATCTTTACCTTCCTGACCTTTACCTTGATTTCCACCAAAATCTATATCATTAGTAAGTTTAAAGGTATTTCCTGCTACATTATTTCTAAAATCAGCTTTTTCATTCCACCCTTTAGCAAAGTGCCACCAGTCAACATCAGAGCCTATGCTAATATATTGATTATATGTTTTTTTAATTTTATTATCTACATTATTAAATTCATTATATTTTCTTTTAGGATCATAGTAATATCCTGTAGCACTTAAGTACAATGTTCCTTTGCCTGCTTCAACATTTACTTTTTGTACTTTTGTAGTTCCTACATCTACATAAACTTCATTGCCTTTTAAATTTAGCTTATTAGTTTCTATTTTGTTTAAGCTTCCTTTGTCAAAACCTGCTTCAAGCACTATTTTATTACCTTGCAAGGTAATGCTATCAGTTGAATTTATCTTTCCTAAATTTACAACATTTCCACTATTTGGCTTGATTTTAGGCGAAAATGCTTGTGGATTGTCAAAGCTAAGATTTTTAAAAGTATTAAAATCATCATTACTTAAAGTAGCAGTTGAAGCCATAAAATTTTTAGCATTGATAATTGATCCGCTTTTTTCTATAATTACTCCATTAGGATTAATTAAAAAGACATTATTACCACCTGCATTTAATACACCTTCTATGGTAGATTTACCAGCTCCATGAGCAATGTTTAGGTAGTTTTTGTCTTTACCTCCAAAGTTTACACTTTCACCATTTGCTATATTAAAG
>NZ_JAKMQS010000024.1:0-3747 GCF_025771685.1 Campylobacter sp. IFREMER_LSEM_CL2194 | reverse complement strand
TTGGTATTGGTTTGATTGTTTAATTTGGTAGTGTTGTTATTAAAACTATGATTATTTGAAGCATTATTGGTATTAAAGCTATTATTAGTTGAATTAGAATTATTGTTTGTTTGATTATTTATACTAGAGTTAGTGTTAGCTTTATCATTGTTTGTGTTAGTTTGGTTATTTGGATTGGTAGTGTTATTAGTTTGATTGTTAGCTTCCTCATTAGTTTTATCTTCTTGATTGAGTTTTTCTTTTAATTCTTTCTTTTTTTCTTCAAAGTCTTTTTTAGCTTCTTGAGCTTTTTTATAATCATCTTTGGTTTTTAGATTTTCTTTGATAGCTTTGTTTTGAGGGAGATTTCTATCAGGGGATAATTCTATAACCTTTTCTATATCATTTTTAGCTATGGTAATACTTCCATTATTAGCATAAACTAAAGAGCTAAGTGCTATAGTGCTAAGTAAGAGTTTTTTCATGGTTGTTTATTCCTTTTATTTATATATTTTAAATTTAGAGTTTTTATCTTTTAATATTTATTACTGATTAATCAAAATATTATTTAATACGAGTATTCATTAATATACTCGTTATATATACACTAGGACTTATCCTAGTGTATATAACTACATTCCACTTACTATGCATGGATTCATAGTTTTATAATTATCGCTAACTATGCAAATTTTACCTTTTTGTTTAAATGCAGATTCTTCAACTTCTTCGGTCTCTTCATCTTCATATTCAAAGGTAGGTGTTTGTTTTTGAGAATTAGCCACTTGGCGAGAGATTTTTTCATAGTCACCATCTTCACCACCACCATCAATAGGTTTATTAACATCAGGAGTTATTAATAAAGGAATAGTTTTAAAATCTCCAGCTATGATAACTTTTTCAAATTCATTGTTATCTTTAAAATCTTGAAGCTTGCCTTTATAGTCAAGCAATTGTGCATAAAGAGTTTTAGCTTCATTGTTAAGTTCTATGATGGTATTTTTGATACTTATAAATGCAGGATCATTTTCATTTTTCAAGCCTTTTTCTATTAAAACTACATAATCATTATAAGCTTTTATAGCTTTAGCTAATTGTTCTTGATTTTTATCAAGTAAGTATTCAAGATTAAATCCTTTTGATACTATATTTTTATTAAGTTCATTTAGATTGTTATACAGTTTGTTTTTATTATTGTTAAAATCTGTAAATTTAGTTTCAGCACTATCGAAAGAATTTGCAAAGTTGGTTTCTACTGTTTCATCTTTAAAATTAGCTTTGCTTATATCATGATCTTTGTATGCATTTAAAAAGCTCAAGCTTTGCAATAATGCTCTAGCATCATTTTCTTTTACACCTAAATATGTGGTTATAAATTTAACCTGCTCATCTTCTGTTTTATTTGATATATTGCTATATTCACTTAGTAATTTAGCTAATAATCTAATATCTATATTATAATGAACTTTATCAATATCATTTATAATATCATCCCATATATCATCGCTAATTAAATCGCCTTGATCTAAAGTGGCTGTTTCATCTTTAATCTTTTCTACATCAGGTCTAAAGATATCTTCACTTGGTTTTACTTCAAAATCAGTATTGAAACTAAAATAACCATCTTTATCTTCATGTAAGCCATAATCTTTTAGATCTTTATTAATTTGTTTTTTAAATTCGGTGTATTTGGCTTGGTGTTCGCCGTTTTTATATGATATTTTTTTAAGTTCTGCAATCTGGGCAATATCTCCTTGTTCTTTTATACTTTCTGGATGATATATAAAAATATTTTCATGTTTAGAGTCTGTTTTAGAAACAGCATGAAAAAGTCCAGCATATTTTTTTCCTTCCGCGGCATTTGCTTCTATTTTTGCATCAGGACTAAAGAATATATAAATATTTTTAAACTGATCTCTATCATCATCTACAGCAGCAAATCCAGCAGCTCTTGTATTACCATCCATATAACCTGTTCCATCTGCTACAATAGAACCTATATTGTTTAAAACTATATTAGAAAAAATTTGCCCTATACCAGCAGAATATGCCATAAAGCCTGACGCATAGCTATTTTCTGCTTTATTAACACTTTTACTATAAATAGCTTTAATGTTATTTAAAACTATATTAGAATAATAATTTTGACCACTAGAGTATGCTACAAATCCAGCTGCACTACTATCATCACGAACCAACCATGGAAATGTAGGATGGTCGAAAGTTCCATTATTTTTAGCTTGAATTAAATCAATATTATTTAATACTATATGATTAAATTCATTAATTCTATCTCCACTAAAATCCCCTTGAGTTGGGTTAAAAAGATATCCTACAAAACCACCAACCCTTGCTCTTTCAGTATCTGTTTCTGCCATGATATTATCAATATTATGTAAAACAATATTATCAAATTTATGTCCTATGTTGCTATAATTATATACTCCAGAGTATAAACTTCCTGTGAAACCACCCACATAGGCAAAATCACCTTTACCGTGAATCTTTCCTATATCCATCAGAGCTATGTTGTTAAATGAGCTTCCTTTCATATAGCACCAAACATCATCATAGCAATTCACGCCATCCCAATCATCTAAATCTCCACCCCAATCTGCAATAATGCCTGCAAAACCGCCAACATAGCTAATATGATTTTTTGATTCTGCTTTTATTTCTTTAATACCTTTTAGTATGATATTACTTACATCACTACCATCCATAATCATACCAGCTATACCACCTGCATAAATAATGCCATCGTTTGAACCTATGATACTTCCTTGATTATAATCAACATTAAGATTTTTTAAAGTAGCGGCTCTTAATACGCCAAAAATTCCTAAATATTCTAGTTTATTTTCTAAGCTTGTCGTATCTATATTAATATTCTTAAGCGTAAAACCTTGACCATCAAAAATTTTATTAAAATAATTTTTATTATCATAGCCAACTATCATACTAGTAAATTCATTAGCATCTTTTTTACCATCACCATTTAAGTCAAACCAATAATTAGCGTAGTTTTGCTTTTTAAAATCTATATTAGCGGTTAATCTATACTCACTAGCTGTATCTCTAAAACCTTCTTTGTTTTCATTCCATCCTTTGGCAAAATACCACCAATCTTGCACAGAACCTATACCTACATATTCATCTACCTTAAAATTACCATTTTTTTTGCTTATTTTATTAAACACTTTAAAAGAACTAGGGTTGTAATAATATCCACTAGCGTTTAAATACATAGAGCCTTTTGTTTTAGCATCAACATTTATTGATTGTATTTTGTCAGCATTTACACCAGCAACATTAACATAAACTTCATTGCCTTGTAAGTTTATATTTTCAGCATTGACTTTTCCAAATTTAATGCCATTGTGTTCTTCATCCCAACTAGTATCAGCACTTAACATTACTTTATTACCTTGCAAAGTAATGTTTTTAGCATTAATAGTCCCCATGTTTACTACATTACCACCATTTGGTTTAAACACAGGAGAGAAAGTATTATAAGCAAGTTTTCCATCTGCGAACTCTTGCATACTTTTACTATCCATCGACGAAGTAGAAGCCACAAAGCGATTAGCATTGATAATCGATCCACTTTTTTCTATAATTACCCCATTAGGATTAATTAAAAAGACATTATTACCACCTGCATTTAATAAACCTTCTATGGTAGATTTACTAGTACCATGAGCAATGTTTAGGTAGTTTTTGTCTTTACCTCCAAAGTTTACACTTTCACCTTTGCCTATGCTAAAG
>NZ_JAKMQS010000023.1:0-5901 GCF_025771685.1 Campylobacter sp. IFREMER_LSEM_CL2194 | reverse complement strand
TAATAACTAACAATAAAAATAAACATAGGATTATATATAAAGTAAGAATAATAAGAGAATTAACAAGTCCGCAATGAGCTACTTTCCCCCTGCCAGTAAGGCGTAGTATCATCACCCACGATGTGCTTAGCTTCTTGGTTCGGGATGGAGCAAGGCGTCTCCACATCTGTATAATCACGGACATTGTTATTTAAATATTCTATTTAATATAGCATAATAAAAACAATCAATAAGATTTAAATATAAAAATCATTTTTATTTTAGTTTTCATCTTATTCTTATATTTAGATGTTTTATTAAACTAAATCACTTTACTGTTTTAGAATACTTAAAAAACAATGTTAAGAGCAAGTTCTAATATAAACTTTACTTGTAAGATTTTATAAACTTAAGAACATAATCTTTATATAAATATTTCATATAAAAACACTCAAAGCTTTATTAAAAACCTTAACAAGGAAGTGATGCTTAAATAAGATAAGCCAAACGCTCTATTAGTACTGGTCAGCTAAAGGACTTTCATCCATTACACACCCAGCCTATCAAACTAGTAGTCTTCTAGAGAGCTTAGAGAAGATTCATCTTAGAGTTGGCTTCACGCTTAGATGCTTTCAGCGTTTATCCGTTCCAAACTTAGCTACGCTGCGATGCTCTTGGCAGAACAACAGCTACACCAGTGGTTTGTTCAACCCGGTCCTCTCGTACTAGGGTCAAATCTCTTCAATCTTCTTACGCCCACGGCAGATAGGGACCGAACTGTCTCACGACGTTCTGAACCCAGCTCGCGTACCGCTTTAAATGGCGAACAGCCATACCCTTGGGACCTGCTCCAGCCCCAGGATGCGATGAGCCGACATCGAGGTGCCAAACCTCCCCGTCGATGTGAGCTCTTGGGGGAGATCAGCCTGTTATCCCCGGGGTACCTTTTATCCTTTGAGCGATGGCCCTTCCACACAGAACCACCGGATCACTAAGACCGACTTTCGTCTCTGCTTGACTTGTATGTCTTGCAGTTAAGCTGGCTTATACCTTTATACTCTACGAACGATTTCCAACCGTTCTGAGCCAACCTTTGTAAGCCTCCGTTATTATTTGGGAGGCGACCGCCCCAGTCAAACTACCCACCAGACATTGTCCCACTTGAGGATAACTCAAGCTGGTTAGCTACCCAAATAAGAAAGAGTGGTATCTCAACAACGGCTCATATACAACTGGCGTCATATACTCAAAGCCTCCCACCTATCCTGCACATTCTTATCCAAATAGCAGTGTCAAGCTGTAGTAAAGGTCCACGGGGTCTTTCCGTCTTGCCGCGGGTAGGAGGAATTTTCACCTCCACTACAATTTCACTGGATCCCTCTTTGAGACAGCTCCCATCTCGTTACGCCATTCATGCAGGTCGGTATTTAACCGACAAGGAATTTCGCTACCTTAGGACCGTTATAGTTACGGCCGCCGTTTACTCGGGCTTCGATCAAGAGCTTCGCTAATGCTAACCCCATCAATTAACCTTCGAGCACCGGGCAGGCGTCACACCCTATACATCCTCTTACGAGTTAGCAGAGTGCTGTGTTTTTGGTAAACAGTCGGGAGGGACTCTTTGTTGTAAGTTTCTTCGCTTTCGGAGTAAATCCTAATACGAAGCGAACCACACCTTATACCGAAGATACGGTGCTATTTTGCAGAGTTCCTTAAAGAGAGTTCTTCCACGCGCCTTAGAATACTCATCCCACCCACCTGTGTCGGTTTACGGTACGGGCAACATTAGCTAAACTTAGAAACTTTTCTTGGCTCGACGGCATCAGCAATTCTCCTCGCTGTCCGAAGACTTTGAAGAGCCTTTCAGTTCTCGGAGTATTGTTATACGGATTTGCCTATATAACCTCCTACGACCTTAGACTAGCACTTCCATCCGCTAGCTTGCTTAGCCCTAAGCGTCCTTCCATCGCACACTAATGTTGGTATTGGAATATTAACCAATTTGCCATCGTCTACCCCTTTCGGACTCGACTTAGGACCCGACTAACCCTACGATGACGAGCATCGCGTAGGAAACCTTGGGTTTACGGCGTTAATGATTCTCACATTAATTATCGCTACTCATGCCTGCATGCTCACTTCTATTCGCTCCAGCACTCCTTACCGGTATACCTTCGGCGCAAATAGAACGCTCTCCTACCACTTAGTAAAACTAAGTCTACAGCTTCGGTACTTACTTTAGCCCCGTTATATTTTCCGCGCAAAATCACTAGACCAGTGAGCTATTACGCTTTCTTTAAAGGATGGCTGCTTCTAAGCCAACCTCCTGGTTGTTTAAGTAACTTCACATCGTTTTCCACTTAAGTAAGATTTAGGGACCTTAGCTGGTAGTCTGGGTTGTTTCCCTCTTGACGACGGATTTTATCACTCGCCGCCTGACTGCTGTGATTACATATAAGGTATTCGGAGTTTGATAGGGTTTGGTACATTGGTGTATGCCCTAGCCCATTCAGTGCTCTACCCCCTTATACTACGACACAACGCTATACCTAAATATATTTCGGAGAGAACCAGCTATCACGAAGTTTGATTGGCCTTTCACCCCTATCCACAAGTCATCCGGGGGCTTTTCAACGCCTATCGGTTCAGTCCTCCACTAGTTCTTACACTAGCTTCAACTTGCTCATGGATAGATCACTTCGTTTCGGGTCTGCAGCATCTGACTTAAGCGCCCTATTCAGACTCGCTTTCGCTACGGCTTCGCGTGTGCTTAACCTTGCCAGACACCACAACTCGCAGGCTCATTATGCAAAAGGCAGTCCATCACACTGTATTGCTACATAGTGCTCTGAATGATTGTAAGCAAATGGTTTCAGGTTCTATTTCACTCTGATCACCTCAGTTCTTTTCACCTTTCCCTCACGGTACTTGTGCACTATCGGTCTGGTAGTAGTATTTAGGGTTGGATCGTGGTCGACCCAGCTTCAGACAGGATTCCTCGTGTCCCGCCCTACTCAGGATACTGCTAGCTAAGGTTTGGTTTTCGTATACGGGACTATCACCCTCTATGGCTACACTTTCCAGAGTGTTCTACTAACCTTACCTATTGCACATTGCAGTCCTACAACCCCCAGTGCAAGCACTGGGTTTGCCCTCTTGCGCTTTCGCTCGCCGCTACTGACGCAATCTCTATTGATTTCTTTTCCTGTAGGTACTAAGATGTTTCAATTCCCTACGTTCGCTCCATTATGGTAGTATATATCTCTATATACTGGGTTGCCCCATTCGGAAATCTACGGATCAAAGCTTCTTGACAGCTCCCCGTAGCTTATCGCAGTCTAGTACGTCCTTCATCGCCTTTACCAGCCAAGGCATCCACCATTCGCTCTTAATAGCTTACCTTTTAAATTCATTCTAAAACGCATCACTTCCTTGTTAAAGTTTTTATGATAAGACTTTACTATCTTAAGACGGAAAGCATTTAAACACTTAATAAAACTAAAAATATTAGTCTCACTAAGCTGTGAGTTTAAAACTTGTCTTTAACTAAAAGCTAAAGAAAAGATAGCTAGGTTTTATCCTTTAACAAGTCCTGTAAAATTGTTTTTATTAAAACTTGCTTGTGACTCTTAACAATGATAATTCAAATAACATTAAATAATTAATCTAATATATAAAATATTCTATTATTTATTTAGCTTAGGTCTTAAAACCTAAAGGAAGTATATATAAAGAGTTTAAATAATTTAAAAACATAGACAATAAAGTATTTTACTTTATTTACTGCTTTATTATTAGCTATATACTTGCTTTAAGTTTTAAAACTTTAACTTAGAATTGATAAACAAATCTTTTTTATGGTGGGCCTAACAAGACTTGAACTTGTGACCTCACCCTTATCAGGGGTGCACTCTAACCAGCTGAGCTATAGGCCCTTAATAAATGGTGGAGAATAGCGGGATCGAACCGCTGACCTCCTGCGTGCAAAGCAGGCGCTCTCCCAGCTGAGCTAATTCCCCAAAATTAGCTTTTCATCAATCTTTGAAATCTAAACAAGGATGATTGAGTCTATATATGAACTGATAGTTGTGAGACTTATCAGTTTGTACTCTAGAAAGGAGGTGATCCAACCGCAGGTTCTCCTACGGTTACCTTGTTACGACTTCACCCCAGTCGCTGATTCCACTGTGGACGGTAACTAGTTTAGTATTCCGGCTTCGAGTGAAATCAACTCCCATGGTGTGACGGGCGGTGAGTACAAGACCCGGGAACGTATTCACCGTAGCATGGCTGATCTACGATTACTAGCGATTCCGGCTTCATGCTCTCGAGTTGCAGAGAACAATCCGAACTGGGACATATTTTATAGATTTGCTCCACCTCGCGGTATTGCGTCTCATTGTATATGCCATTGTAGCACGTGTGTCGCCCTGGGCATAAGGGCCATGATGACTTGACGTCGTCCACACCTTCCTCCTCCTTACGAAGGCAGTCTATTTAGAGTGCTCGGCCGAACCGTTAGCAACTAAATACGTGGGTTGCGCTCGTTGCGGGACTTAACCCAACATCTCACGACACGAGCTGACGACAGCCGTGCAGCACCTGTCTCTAAGTTCTAGCAAGCTAGCACCCTCTTATCTCTAAAAGGTTCTTAGGATATCAAGCCCAGGTAAGGTTCTTCGCGTATCTTCGAATTAAACCACATGCTCCACCGCTTGTGCGGGTCCCCGTCTATTCCTTTGAGTTTTAATCTTGCGACCGTACTCCCCAGGCGGTACACTTAATGCGTTAGCTGCATTACTGAGATGACTAGCACCCCAACAACTAGTGTACATCGTTTAGGGCGTGGACTACCAGGGTATCTAATCCTGTTTGCTCCCCACGCTTTCGCGCCTTAGCGTCAGTTAAGTTCCAGCAGATCGCCTTCGCAATGGGTATTCTTGGTGATATCTACGGATTTTACCCCTACACCACCAATTCCATCTGCCTCTCCCTCACTCTAGACTACCAGTTTCCCAAGCAGTTCAACGGTTAAGCCGTTGGATTTCACAAGAGACTTGATAATCCGCCTACGCGCCCTTTACGCCCAGTGATTCCGAGTAACGCTTGCACCCTCCGTATTACCGCGGCTGCTGGCACGGAGTTAGCCGGTGCTTATTCCTTAGGTACCGTCAGAATTCTTCCCTAAGAAAAGGAGTTTACGCTCCGAAAAGTGTCATCCTCCACGCGGCGTTGCTGCGTCAGGGTTTCCCCCATTGCGCAATATTCCCTACTGCTGCCTCCCGTAGGAGTCTGGACCGTGTCTCAGTTCCAGTGTGACTGATCATCCTCTCAGACCAGTTAAGCGTCATAGCCTTGGTGAGCCATTACCTCACCAACTAGCTGATACTATATAGTCTCATCCTACACCGAAAAAACTTTCCCTACTCAACTTGTGTTAAGCAGGAGTATAGAGTATTAGCAGTCGTTTCCAACTGTTGTCCTCTTGTGTAGGGCAGATTAACTATACCTTACTCACCCGTGCGCCACTAATCCACTTCTAGCAAGCTAAAAGCTTCATCGTTCGACTTGCATGTATTAGGCACGCCGCCAGCGTTCACTCTGAGCCAGGATCAAACTCTCCATAAAAAATAATTGGATAAGTTTAATCTTTTTCTTCAAAGAAAAAGTTGATTGTTAAGATTTAAAATAAATCTTTCTGGCTCAATCGATCACTTATTTAGATTTCAAAGATTGACTATAAGATTTGATTAACAATATTAATAATTTAAAGAACAAATACTAAAAAATTAAGACAAAAAGTCTTAGCTTTTTAAAACCCTTTCGTTTAAAAAGGAAATGAAATTATAGCAATAAAAGCTTAAAGTTTTATTAATATAATTAGACATTTAAAGAAATTTGTTTTAGGGTGAGTTTATATTT
>NZ_JAKMQS010000022.1:0-10633 GCF_025771685.1 Campylobacter sp. IFREMER_LSEM_CL2194 | reverse complement strand
ACTATGCCACAATATAACTACCCAAGATACAAAAGAGAAATCGCTGGACAAACACTAAATTATCTAAGTGCTATACCTATGTATAATAAAGGCTTAGATGAACTTAAACTACAAGAAAATACAGAATATAATCTAAATTATAAAAATGAACATTATCTAACTATCTCTAATTCTACTATAGGAAAAGATAATACCGATGCAAAAGCAAGAAATGAAATCACTTTAAAAAATGATATAGACAAGGAAGAATTTTACATTTTAGCACAAAAAGATTATAAAGAAGAAATAGGCAATAACTATGAGCAAACTATAAAAAATAACAAAACCTCAGAAGTAGGAGCTTTATATACCGAATTTATTACTTTAGGACATATGCAAAATATCATAGGTTTTAAAAATGTCAATGTAGGTGCGCAGTATCTAGAAAATACCCTGCTTTCTAAAGATACTAATGTGGGTTTAAGTAATACTTTGAATGTAGGAATTAGTAATGAAGTCAATATCGGACAAAATCATGAAGAAAAAATAGGAAATGATAGAAGAGTAATCATCAACAATAACCTAGAGCAAGATATCAAAAATGATTTTATCCAAAGAATAGGACATAATAAAAATGAAACCATAAAAGGTTCTTATGTGCTTCAAACCAATCAAAGTATAAAATTTCACTCCAAAAAAGATCTAAGCATAGAAACAAATGAGTATTTCAAAGCTGAAGCTGATGATTCTATTAGTTTTAAAGCTAAAAATAATTGTTCCTTTACGGCTGATGAAATAAATACTTTAGCTAATAAAGAAAGCACTTTAATAGCACAAAAACGAATCATCTCTCAAGTAGGTGAAAATACCACCATCACACAAACAAAAGATAAGATTATACTTCAAGTAGGAAAAATGCAAGTAATTATAGATGATAAAGGTTTAAGGGTAAAAGGAGGTGATTTGAGAGCAGATTAAAAGCAATTTTTTTAAATTAAAACTAAAATCACAAAGAAACCCAATTTATAAAAAAACTAAAGGAAAAACAATGAAAACATTAGAAGAAATATTATCTTTAGAAGAAGATGTAGATAAATATGTAAAAAACTTATGTTTAGAATTTTATGATCTTGTAGAGGCTAACAAACTTGAAGAAGTTAAAGAATTTTTAAAAGATTATCCTGTGCCTGAAATATTTTTTGAAAAATGCTATACACCTTATTGGGATAGTGAAAACAAAAGAGCTATTATCGATCCTGTTATCGCTTTAGCTTGTGCAGGAATTGCTTATGATAAAAGTAAAAGTTTTGAAATGATGGAGTATTTTGAAAATTTAGGACTTAAAGCTGATGAAGTGTGCTTTGGATTTAATGCACTTAGTAGGTATATTGATAGAGATGGAAAAAATAAAGAAGTGATAGAGTATTTTTTTAAAAAAGGATGCACATTTGAAACTTATAATGAAGAAAGCGGCGATACTCCTTTGCATGTTTGGATATTGTTTAATCATGCAAATTATTTAGAAGAAGCTTTAAAACTAGGAGCAAATCCTAATATGAGAAGTATTAAAACAGAAAATGAATTTAGTTTTAGCGATGCAGGAGAAACCCTTTTACATGGGGCAGCAGGAAGCGAAGAAAAACCTATAGGAGCTTGTGTGGAAGTGTTAATCAAATATGGGGCTGATGTGAATGCGGCTAATTGTTGTATAAGTGATATTGAAGATGGAAAAATTGAATATTATGATCCTGCTACTCCATTGGATAGAGCTAATACTTGCGATATAAATAAAAACATAAAAATCTTAAAAAAAGCAGGAGCTAAGACTTGGGAAGAATTGGTTAAAGAATATGATATAGATACAAGCTTAGAAGAACCAGAACAAATTAAAATGTATGAAGAAAGAAGAAAGGATAAAAATTAAAGGAAAAACAATGGATTTTAATACCGATATTTTAGAAAGCTTAGATGATTTCAAAGCATTTTTAGACACAAAACCTAATAAAGAACTCCTAGAAGCAGTAAAAAATCATATAGATGATTTTATGGAAGGTGCATATAATAATTTAGATCCAGAAAACTACGAAGTTGCTTTTGAAGAAGATACTGGTATACCTTATGATGAAGCAGATGAGGATGAATTTAAGGATTGGTTTATTAAAAATGTGCTTTGTCATGATGATTTAAGTGAGATTTATAAAATACTAAAATCACTTGTTAAAGATTAAAACTCATTTTATAAAGAAAGGAAAAACAATGAAAACATTAGAAGAATTAATAAATTTTGAAGAAAATTCTTCAGAAGAATATTTAGAAGAATTATGTTTAGAATTTTATGATCTTGTAGAGGCTAACAAACTTGAAGAAGTTAAAGAATTTTTAAAAGATTATCCTGTGCCTGAAATATTTTTTGAAAAATGCTATACACCTTATTGGGATAGTGAAAACAAAAGAGCTATTATCGATCCTGTTATCGCTTTAGCTTGTGCAGGAATTGCTTATGATAAAAGTAAAAGTTTTGAAATGATGGAGTATTTTGAAAATTTAGGACTTAAAGCTGATGAAGTGTGCTTTGGATTTAATGCACTTAGTAGGTATATTGATAGAGATGGAAAAAATAAAGAAGTGATAGAGTATTTTTTTAAAAAAGGATGCACATTTGAAACTTATAATGAAGAAAGCGGCGATACTCCTTTGCATGTTTGGATATTGTTTAATCATGCAAATTATTTAGAAGAAGCTTTAAAACTAGGAGCAAATCCTAATATGAGAAGTATTAAAACAGAAAATGAATTTAGTTTTAGCGATGCAGGAGAAACCCTTTTACATGGGGCAGCAGGAAGCGAAGAAAAACCTATAGGAGCTTGTGTGGAAGTGTTAATCAAATATGGGGCTGATGTGAATGCGGCTAATTGTTGTATAAGTGATATTGAAGATGGAAAAATTGAATATTATGATCCTGCTACTCCATTGGATAGAGCTAATACTTGCGATATAAATAAAAACATAAAAATCTTAAAAAAAGCAGGAGCTAAGACTTGGGAAGAATTGGTTAAAGAATATGATATAGATACAAGCTTAGAAGAACCAGAACAAATTAAAATGTATGAAGAAAGAAGAAAGGATAAAAATTAAAGGAAAAACAATGGATTTTAATACCGATATTTTAGAAAGCTTAGATGATTTCAAAGCATTTTTAGACACAAAACCTAATAAAGAACTCCTAGAAGCAGTAAAAAATCATATAGATGATTTTATGGAAGGTGCATATAATAATTTAGATCCAGAAAACTACGAAGTTGCTTTTGAAGAAGATACTGGTATACCTTATGATGAAGCAGATGAGGATGAATTTAAGGATTGGTTTATTAAAAATGTGCTTTGTCATGATGATTTAAGTGAGATTTATAAAATACTAAAATCACTTGTTAAAGATTAAAACTCATTTTATAAAGAAAGGAAAAACAATGAAAACATTAGAAGAATTAATAAATTTTGAAGAAAATTCTTCAGAAGAATATTTAGAAGAATTATGTTTAGAATTTTATGATCTTGTAGAGGCTAACAAACTTGAAGAAGTTAAAGAATTTTTAAAAGATTATCCTGTGCCTGAAATATTTTTTGAAAAATGCTATACACCTTATTGGGATAGTGAAAACAAAAGAGCTATTATAGATACTGCTATCACTTTAGCTTGTGCAGGAATTGCTTATGATAAAAGTAAAAGTTTTGAAATGATGGAGTATTTTGAAAATTTAGGACTTAAAGCTGATGAAGTGTGCTTTGGATTTAATGCACTTAGTAGGTATATTGATAGAGATGGAAAAAATAAAGAAGTAATAGAGTATTTTTTTAAAAAAGGATGCACATTTGAAACTTATAATGAAGAAAGTGGCAGCACTCCTTTGCATGTTTGGATATTGTTTAATCATGCAAATTATTTAGAAGAAGCTTTAAAACTAGGAGCAAATCCTAATATGAGAAGTATTAAAACAGAAAATGAATTTAGTTTTAGCGATGCAGGAAAAACCCTTTTACATAGGGCTGCAGGAAGCAAAGAAAAACCTATAGGAGCTTGTGTGGAAGTGCTAATCAAATATGGAGCTGATGTGAATGCGGCTAATTGTGGTATAAGTGATATTGAAGATGGAAAAATCAGCTATTATAAACCTGCAACCCCATTAGATAGAGCTAATACTTGCGATATAAATAAAAACATAAAAATCTTAAAAAAAGCAGGAGCTAAGACTTGGGAAGAATTGGTTGAAGAATATGATATAGATACAAGCTTAGAAAGAATAGAACAAATTAAAATGTATGAAGAAAGAAGAAAGAAGAAAAATTAAGATAAAAAACAAAAAAGGATTTTTCATTGGAATTTAATGATGTGAAATTTAAAATCAAAGAATTTGAAAGTGTAGATATCATCAGTGGTTATTCTCTTGCCTTTTATTTGCCTAAAGAAGAGCATATGATAGGAGAAGAAAACAAGAATAAAAACCAAAAAACAAAAAAAGATGAATATCGCATCAATAAAAGCAAATCTTTAGAATATATACAAACAATCAATGAAGAAAAAGAAAAAGAAATTGAAAAACTTAAACTTCAAAGCAATGAAAAAATCAATGAAGAATTTGATAAATTAAAAGATGATGCTTTGCCTGCTAAAGGATATAAAAGAAAAGATTATGAATACGATGTATTTTATGATATTTATACAAGTGATGATAATATAAAAAATCATATAAGATCATTTTCAATAGATAATGGCGTGGCAACAGTAACAAAGGATTTCTTGAAAGAATTTTATGAAAAATCTTTCAAGAATGAATCTGGTTATAAATGGTGTCTTATACCTAGACTAATCTGTGATAAAGGAGAATCTAGTTTTGATCCTGTGCCTATTTTAAATAGCAGCTTTGTCATTTCAGAATTAAGCAATATCAAACAAAAAACCCTTACTTTTCAAAGAAAAATAGCCAATGTGGAACATCCAAGTCATTTTGCTTTACAAAGTCCTAAGGTTTTTAAAAGTATGCTTGAAAACGAACAAAGCTTTGCTTCTTATGGTGGCAAAGAAAAACAAATAAAAGATCTTTTAAAAAGCGCACAACATAAGCTTGAAACCATTAAAAAAGCAGATGGAATTTCTGAAGAAACTAAGGAAGATTTGCAGGAAAAACAAAAAGAAGAAGTTGAAAAATGCAAAGAATTAAAAAATAATAAGAAAAAAATTTCACCTAAACTCATAGGAGATACGGGAGAATATGTTGCTTCTTTGCTTTTTGGGAAAAGATCTACACGCTATTTAAGCAATCAAAGAAAACTAGATGCTAATTTTAACATTCATAGTTTTAATCATACTATACCTGATTTTTTAGTAAATATTAATGGTATTCCTAGTTTAGTCGAAGTTAAAAATGTCCAAGTTCAAAGTCTAACAGAACAAATAAGTTTTGAGTTAAAACTCGCTAGAGAATATGAGCTTGATTACATCTTTGTGTGTAATCATTATACACATTTAACAGAAAATGTAACAGGAAGTGTATTGACTCGTGAAGAACATGAAAAACTAGCACTCGATGGAAAAAAAGTAGGTGAGTTTAATAAAGAAACAAAAAGATTGAAAAAAACAAAGGTGGTAGAAATCCTAAATGAAAAGGATAAAGACAAGCAAAATTGGTCTGAAGTATCAAATATTCAAACTTCTCGTTTGAGAATTTTTTCAGAAAAAGGTGGAGATTGTGATGCAAGAAGTGGCTTTATCTACCATAGGCATTTACATAGAAGCATAAAAACTGCTTTTAAAGAAATATATCTACATCATATAAAAGGAGCAACACCTAATAAAATAGTAATAAAAAGATTAAATTTAAATAATGCAGAAGAATTAGAAGAAGTTTTTAATGAAAATAAAAACCTTCAAAAAAGTTAAAGAGGTTTTGTGAAAATCAAAAGGATATAAATGCTAAATAACATAACAATCAAAGGCTATAAATCTATAAAAGATTTATCCGAATTTGAACTTAAAAATTTAAATATCTTAATCGGTGCAAATGGTGCAGGTAAAAGTAATTTTATCTCGGTATTTAAAATGCTTAATGTATTGTTTAATAAAAATTTGCAATTTTATACACAAGATAAAGGACCTGATAGTTTTTTGTATTTTGGTAGAAAAGAAACCGAAAAATTGCATTTTGACTTTGTTTTTAGCCCAAATAGATATAAAGTAGATATCGTAGCCACGCAAGAAAACAAATTGCTTATACAAAAAGAAAGAATCTATTTTGGTCCTTATGAATACATTATAGGAGAGAATGTATACGAAAGTAATATTTCTGAAGCAAAAGAATATTCTAGATCCAAAGCAGTTGCTGATTATACTATAAGCGAAATTAAAAAATGGAAGCTTTATCATTTTCATGATACTGGAGATACATCTAAAATGAAAAGTATATGTGATGCAAATGATAATCTTATTTTCAAAGAAGATGCACAAAATATAGCAGCTTATCTTAAAATGCTCCATGATAACTACAACAAACATTATGAACAAATTTTAACTACTATACAAGATATTGCTCCTTTTTTTGGGGGATTTATTTTTAGAAATAGTGATAATATACAATTAGAATGGCATCATAAAAACGATCCTGATACTCCTTTTAAAGCACATATGCTTTCTGATGGAACTTTAAGGTTTATATGCTTAGCTACTTTATTGCTTCAGCCTTTTGAGCTAATGTCAGGAACAATTATTATCGATGAGCCTGAATTAGGACTACATCCTTATGCGTTAAAAATTTTAAGCGAGATCATTAAAAGAGTAGCTCAAGAAAAACAACTCATTATTTCTTCTCAATCTGTAGAACTGATAAATCATTTTGAAGCACAAGATATTATAGTTGTAGATAAAGAAGGTGATCAATCTATTTTTACAAGAATGGACAATGAAAAACTACAAACTTGGCTTGAAGAATACACACTTGGAGAAATTTGGGCTAGTAATCTTATAGGTGGGAGACCAAAATAATGTCAGATATTATAAGATGCTATGTAATTTGCGAAGGACAAAGTGAAGAAAAATTTATCAATGAAACTTTAAGTCCGTATTTTCACAATGTCAAAATTTATCTCACTCCACTTACAATACCTACATCTAAAGGACACAAAGGCGGTGCGCTTTCGTATGATAGAGTGGTTGATTTTATTGTTAAAAAAATTAAAACAAGACACACAAGCTTTTATGACAACTATGTTTGATTATTATGGATTAGATGATGAATTTTTAAAAGAAAATAAAGCTAATACTGATATATATGAATATATTGAAAAAATACAAAAAGATTTTGATGAAGCAATTAAACAAAAATGCGATACAAATAAATTTTTTAGCTATATACAACCACATGAATTTGAAAGTTTGCTTTTTAGTGATATTACAAAAATCATTGAAGCAGACGCTGAATGGGATGAAAAACTCATTTGCGAATTAGAATGTATTATCGAAAAATACAATAATCCAGAATTCATCAACAATAGCAAGGAAACAAGTCCGTCACACAGGCTAAAAAAGATTTTTTCTTCTCCTAGCTATAAAAAAGTTTTGCATGGTAGCAAGATCGCAAAAGAAATTGGTATAGACAACATAAGATTAAAATGTCAACACTTTAACAAATGGTGTGAAAAAATTGATGCTTTGAAAGCTTTTAAATGAAACAAACATTGAGTGCCAATCAGGTTAGCTTTCATCTTTTATCTAAAAAAACTTTTAGTGATGAAAAATATCTTAATGCTTGGAGTTTAAAAGGTAATCGTTTAAATGCCAAAGATTGGTTTGAATTTAAAAAAGCCAATGAAAATAATTTTTATAATAAACATTTAGAAAATACATTAAAAGCTATACAAGAACTTAAAGCTTGTTTTAGTATTGATAAATTTGAAGGTATAAATCTACACAGTGAGGATGAATGGTTAAATTTTTTACCTTCAAATTATACTCAAATTTACAATCGTTTATGCAAAGATAAAAGCAAATACATTTTACATAGATATTATCAAAAAGATGAATTAAGTGAAATAGGAACTCTTAAAAACCTCTCCCCTAATTTACCTTTTTGGGATGAAAAAGGAGAAAATTTCTCTCAAAGCCAAATCAATACTCTTATAGAAAAAGATAATCTAGCACCCTACTTTAATAAATATGATATTTATTTCAACTCATCACTATACCTTACTTTTAATCTTAATGATGAAAATTTAAATTATCTAGTAAAAAATTATGAAGATAAACTTAATTATGGTTTTATCCCAAAAACCCAAGAACAACTTCAAAAAGAGTTAAATTTAAGTAAAGATGAAAAAATCATCTTAGAACTTGAAAATATTTTTTTAAGTCTTTGTAAAGGCATAAGTGCTGATTATGCCTTTATGGATTTTTCTTATTTTTTTGCAGGGTATGATTATATATTAAATTCTAAAAATAATACTTTAAAATCTTACCCTACTAATTATGATGAGTTAATTTATAAAAGAAGCTTTAAAGAGCATATAGAAGAATATGCAAATAATTATTTTTTAAATTATTATTCTAAAGAACTTTTAAATGAACTTGAAAATCAAAACTTAAATAACAATAGAATAAATCATTATCTTAAAAACTATAATAAAATTCCAAAAAACACAGAAGAAGAAAACATACAAGGTATGCTTTCTAAGCAAAAAAATGTAAATATCAACTTTGTAAATTTTATAGATTATAAAGACTATGTTTATAATAACAAAGATGATTTTTGGGAGTTTTCAGCAGAAAAAAACTCTATACTTTGGCAAAAATTTCTAAGCAAGGATACCATAAAACCTTTTCCTTCAAATTTTGATTGTTCTTTGGAAGAAAAACTTCTTTATGCTAAAGATGAGCAATTAGAAAGCATACTTCAAACCCACAAGGCTTTTTATGGCTAAAAAAAGAAAAATCACTTCCTAGAATAGAAGATATTGATATAAGTCCTGATACTTCTTGTTTGCATCCTATATTAGAAGATAATACTTTATTATGCATACATGGAGGTAAGGTTAAGTTAAAAGCAAAGAATGCTAAAAGAATAAAATCAGATAATATTCCTATTATGCTTAATAACGAAATACAAGGAGCTAGTATAAGTGGATGTGTAAATCCACCTATACTAGGAGGACCTTGTACTAAAGTAGCTTTAGTATTTGCTTATACTTATTCAAATCATAAAGTAAATCATAAACATTCTGTATTACAAATGGGTTTAATAGGGGTAAGTAATAAAGGTTATCCTATATTAGCTATACCTAAGAAAAATAAGATTAAATTTGCTTTAGCTAAAATACAAGCTAATCCTCTTGCTAAGATTAAATGGGACAAGATAAGATGGGAAGGGATAGGAGGTAAGCTAAAAGCAGCACAAAGAAGAAAACAAGTAAATAAACAACAAGTATTTTTAAAAGAAGTTCAAGCACAACAAAAAGAAGCTAAAAAAGTTTTAGCAAATATGGAAAAAAGATACAAAAATTAAATGGCATTGATAAATTAAGCAATAAACAAAAAGGAAATTATGGCGAAGCTAAAATGCATTTGCATTATTTAAATCAAGGCTATAAAAGAATTAGCTTAAACAAAGTTCAAGGACTTGATGATAAAATTCATCAAGGAATTGATGGAATTTATTATAACCCCAATAAAAATCCAAAATATATCATCGCAGAAGCTAAGTTTGGAACAAGCAAGTTAAATAGAAATCAAAAAACCAAACAGATGAGTAATAGTTGGATATTAGAAGAGGACAAAAATAGACTTGGTGTTGCAGATGAAGAACATAGAGAAAAGATAAAAGAACTTCTTGAAAAAAATAGCAATGAAATCAGAAAAGATTTATTTCATGTTGATGAAGGAGGCAAAGAAACCATTCATTATTTAGATAAAGATGCAAATAAAATTAAAAAACCTAAAGGATAGAAAATGTTAAGAAATACTAAGAAAGATGAAGCGTATTTTACTGAACGTATATTAGAATGGGAAGAAGAAGTTAAAGAAGATGAAAAAAGACTCTTAGAACTTCCACTAGGAGATGAAAGAAGGGAAAATTATTTTTTTTCTATAACAGATGGAAAAAAATGTATTGCTTTAGATAAATACTCTCGCGGTGATGATATAAACATAGTTAAAAAAGATTTAGAAGCATACATACTAGAAAAAGAAAAAAATCGTTTAGAAACAGGATTGGATATTGGCTATTACAGGGGAAATGCTATTGAACTTTGCGTTAGAGTATTATTAGATATGGATACTACTTGTTTGCTAGAATTAATAGAAGAAGATGAGAGAAAAAGAAGGGATATACTCAATAGAGATTGGTTTTTACATTTTATAGGTTCTAAGGGTAAGAATTTAAATTTAGAACGCAAATGTGTTTGCAAAGAACATGAACTGATTAAAGAATTTATAGCCACACAAGATATTGAGTTTTTACATAAATATATGAAAAAACATACAAGGTTAAGGGATCCTTTAGATACCTGGGATCTTGAAGGTGCTGCAATTGTAAAACTAATGAATTTGGATAAAGAAGAATTTAAACAGTATAAATACTTTCCTTATGATTTAATATAATCTTAGTGGGTTTAA
>NZ_JAKMQS010000021.1:0-11785 GCF_025771685.1 Campylobacter sp. IFREMER_LSEM_CL2194 | reverse complement strand
ACTCTTCCATACTCATCAGTATAAATAGTATTTCTTTGATTTTCTATATTAAAATCTTCTCCTATAACTATACCCATGGTATTAATTGGAGGTTTTGGTTTGGATTTAAAACTAGGTGTAAAGGTTAAAAAAGATGGAATAAGGGTTAAATTATTTGTATAAGATTTACTTAGATTTAAGTCTTTAATATTTAAATTATCATTGGTGTTGATAGTATTAGCTAAAATAGCATCATCAATTAAAATTTGTTCTTTTGCTATAATGGTATATTCTTTTGTAGTTTCTTTTTGAATATTGATTTTAATACTTTCATTTAAACTAAGATGATAAATATTGCTTTTTGCTTTTAGCATATTATTAAGCATAGTATTTCTTTTTTCTTTTAGGGTAGGGGATTGTTTTAAATTGATATTTTGTGTAAAGGAATACTCGCTTTCATAATAATGCTCATTATAATGTGCATTGGTGTTTTGTGCTTTAGTGCTTAATGAATATAAACTTAAAGGTTGTTTGGAATTATTGCTAGAATGAGTAAAAGCATTAGTTTGTATTTGCTTTTCTTTATTTAGTGCATAAATACAAGTTTCATTAAGATGGTTGTTGATATTAGGATTAAAAACTATATCTTTTATTTTGCCTTTATGAGTATAAAAATCATAAAAATAAATATTATCCTTATCTTCATAAAAATAAATGCCATGATTGTGTGTTAATCTTGTGATAAATTCTAAATCACTTTCATTGTATTGAGATATAAGCTCTTTAGTTTCATATATATGATGAATATTAGAAAAATCAATGTTTTTATTTAGCTTGGTGTTGTAATAGGCTAAGGTTTGTTTAATTACTTCTATTATGTTTGTATGAGTATAAATACGATTTGCTTTATTAAAATCAAGTCTTATTAAAGGAGAATGCAAGTTAAACTTAAAAAAATGTTTATGGTTTAATTGTTTAAAATTTTCTTTTACAATATTGCTAGCACTACCTTGATTAATGCCTAAATACTCAACATAAGATATTATTCCTTTATAAATCATATCAATATTAGTTGAAAAATCTATCTTTTTGTTTTCATAAGGATTTTTAATTATAAGCGAAGCTTCTTTATCAATAAGCATATTAGGATTAAATTCAATATTATCATCACTAAAAATATCATTATTGATATTTTCATAAAAACCTTCACATTCACATAAGAAGATCTGATCCAAGCTTTCTTTTATAATGGCTTTTGTGATTTTAAAATCAAGTTTGTTAATTTTTAAATTAAGATAGGAATTATGGGTATTCATTAAAAAGCCTTTGTTTTAGTATGAGGGTTTTAATGGAAGTGATAAAGATAAAATAGCATATAAAGCTCATTGTTAAACAATAAGCTTATTGTGCTATGAATTTGCTTCTCTCCAATCATCACTTCCGCTTGTTCCAGCCGCTGTATGCTCCCAAATAACTTTTCTGTAATTTAAAGATACCTTAAAAAGCTCTGTTTTGTCATGATTGTTTGCTTCTTGAGCATTTGGCATTACTAAGGTAATATCTGTAATGATAGCATCTTCTAATTTAGTTGTAAAAAAATGTTCTTGTCCGCCACTTGTTGATGTTCTAAACCAATGAACTTCAACACTTGGAAGTCTTTCACCTTTTGTCAGTGCATTGTAAAGTAGAGGAACTGCCTTATTTAGAGAGCAAGTGAAAGTAAAAGGTTTGTGAACTCTTTGTCCTGATGGTTGTCCGCTTTGCTGATCAACTGGAACTGTTACAATATGAGAAATTTCTTGAGCCATAATCTCATCTTCGTGTCCTGCTTGATAGCGATTTCCTATACTTGCTTCCGTAGAAGCACCACTTGAAATAAGTCCTTGGGTTGAACCTTCAATTTTGATATATGCTGGTTGTGCCATGTTTTTCCTTATGATTATAATTTTAACTTTATATTTATATTAAAAGCTTTTAATATTTTAATACAGAATAAGTAAAAATAATATAAAATTAATAAATAGAAATAAAAATTATTTGAATTTATATTAGGAAAAATTATGTTTCAAAAAATAATGCAAATTTTAAAATCTAGGATTTTCGTAATCACATTAATGCTTATTATTTTAGTTGTCTTAAGTTTATTTTTTTGGACTTATGGTTCTTTATTTGCATTTAATGAAATTTATATTTTTAGTAATTCTTATTTAAGATTTGGGATAATTTTTGTATTTTGGTGCTGTATTTTTTTATTTTTTCTTTTAAAACCTTTAAATAATTTTATAAAATCTTTTAAAGATGATAAAAGAATAAGACTTAAAGAGATTAGAAAGGAAGCTGATAGATTTTTATACAAAGCAAAAAGAAATTTCTTTATTGCATTAAAAGATGCTAAACAAACATGGAAAAAAGATATCAATACTAAAAATTTACCTCTTGTTATTATCATAGGAAATGAAGGTGCTGGTAAAAGTACTTTTATAAATTATTCTGATATAGAATATCCTTTAAGTGATAGTTTAGAATCATATAAAAAGATGCATAAGTCTACCAATAATTTTAGTTTATATGTTTCCAAGAAAGGCGCTTTGCTTGATACTGAGGGAAATTATTTTTCTCAAGAAGATTTTTTTCATCCTAATAGTAGTGATGAGTTACCCGAAGATGATATAGAGAAAAATAGAGATTTCTTAATTAAAAAGAGCATTTGGCAAAATTTTTTAAAATTTTTAAATAAGAATTATTTTCACAGTAAATTAAATGGTGTTGTCTTGATAATTGACACTCGATTATTTTTGGAAAACACAAAAGAATATTCTAATAATTTAATTCGTTATTTAACAAAAAGAGTGCATGAGTGTGAAAAAATTTTAGGTGTACAATTACCTATTTATGTTGTTTTTTCAAAATTAGATTTGATAGAAGGTATGAGAGAATTTTTTGATATTTTTAATGAAAAAATTCAAAAAAAAGCTTTTGGTATAAGTTTTGCAGAACATTTTAAAGAAGAAGATATTCAAAAGTCTTTTGAAGAGATAAGCAAATCTTTGTTTTTACGTTTTGTTGATAAAAATTCTTCTATATACACTATAGAGGAAAAAAATAAAATTTATTTATTTTTAAAGCAGTTGGATAATTTATTTGTATTGAGCAAAGACTTTATCGTGCAACTCCAAAATGAAAATATTTTAAAAAATAGTTCAGTTTTAAGAGGGGTATATTATGTAAGTGCTTATCAAGAAAATGTGCCAAGAAATTTTATGCTTGATACAATTTGTGAAAAGTATAATATAAAAAAACCATTAGCTCAAGTAAAACAGTCTTTTAGTAAGCAAAGTTATTTTGTTCAGTCTTTGCTTGAAGATATTGTCTTTAAAGATTCATCACTAAGTAGAATTAAAAGTTTTTATAAAAAGATATCGCTTGTGGGTCTAACTATATTTTTGAGTTGTATGACTTATTTTATTTCATCTTATTTTATTCTTAAAAGTGAGCAAGAAAAGAAAATATCTCAAAGTGTTTATACTGATCTTTCATTTTTGTTGAAAAATATGCAAGATTACCCCATGATGAGTATAGAAGAAAAAGCAAAATTATTAGTTGATTTAAGAAATATACTAAGTGTATATCCGCAATTAATCGAAAAGGCAAGTTTGTTTGAATATTTCAGCTTAGACATAACATATAAAGGCTTTAAAAAAGCTCAAAATTTATATTATAAAATTAGTGAAGATGTGTTGAAAAATACCCTATTAAAAGAAATGGAAATAATATTACAAACTGACAATAATTATGATAACTTAATTAAAACTTTATATGTATATAAATCATTGTTTGAGCAAAAATATCTTGATAAAGATTTATTAAAAATATGGATTAATGAAAATTGGAATTTTTTAGAAAAATATAAAATTTCTAAAGAAAATTTTCTATCTGGTATCGATGAACTTCAAAAGATTGATTTAAGCACTTCTCAGCAAGATGATATTTCGGTTAAATTATCTATTGAAAAACTATATAATGTAGCAAAAATTCAAAGAATATATATTTTACTTAACTTTATCATTCTAGATAAAAAAAATAAAGTATATAATTTTAAAAATGAATTAGGGTTTGCTGCTAACAATATTTTCTCAGAGTCTATTAAAATTGATAGTATCGAAGAAATTTACACAAAAAGAGGTATGGCCGACTTTTTGCAAACATTAAATGTAAAAATAGATAAAGCCATTGAGATTGATTCGTGGATTTTAAATGATTTGTCAAATTCTGAAAATAGAAGCAATATGGCAATGGGAATTATTAAAATTTATTTAACGCAATATCAAAATAAATGGCAAGAAATTTTAAATTCACTTGCACCAAAAAAGTTTATTTCCAAAAGTTCTATGTTAAATGAACTTAATATACTATCTAAAAAAGAAAATCCTTTAATGAATTTTATAAAAATTGTTAGTGTAAATACCAATCTTAATGATGCTGCCTTACTAACTCAAGCATATAATCTCGGTGTTAATGCTGCTGAAATAAAGACAAGTTTTATGGGGATTACCAGTTCGTTTGATGCTTATCATAAAATTATAGAACAAAATTCTATTTTAAATACGGGTGCTACTGCTGTAGGTTTAGATGTTGGAAGTCATCAAAAAACCATGGAATTAATAAATACAGATTTGTCTAATATTTATAAAAAAATAACTGACTTTACAACAAATAACTCGCAAACTATTGAGGAAAAAATAAAATACGCTTTAAGCGATAGTAAAGATTCTAGCGACCCATTTAGTTCTCTTGAACAAAATATTAAAAATTTACCAAGTGAATTGGAAAAATATTATGCAACTCTTTCTTTGTATGCTTGGAATATTATAGAAAACCATGGAGTTTCTTTGTTTAATACTGTTTGGTTGAATGAGGTTTATGCACCATTTGTTAATGATATAGCTCCTTTTTATCCTTTTAATTTATTAAGTTCACAAGATTTAAGTATAGATTCTTTTAAAAATTTCTTTGGTAAAAATGGAATTTTAAATAAGTTTTATGAAAAATATTTAACAAATGTTCTAATTAAAAGAAAAAATGTTTACTCTGTTAATTCTAAATTTAGCTCAAGATTAACTTTTTCCAAAGAATTTTTGGATTTTATTACTAAGGCTGGTAATTTATCAGAGTTAATGCTAAATGCAAATGATGTAATGAGAGTGCGTTTTACTTTACAAAGTCTTGACTTAAGTGCCGATTTTTCTTTTGTAAAGGTTCAGTATAATGATACTTCTATTATATATGATCACACATTGCATACAAAATTAGATGTTATAACTGATGAATTTAACAATGGAACTAGTTTTGATTTCACTGCGTATTCTTATTTAGATGCTAATATAAATTACACAAAATCATATAAAGGAGAATGGGCTTGGTATAAATTGTTACAGGAAAGTAAAAATTTAAATTCATCTTATAGTGTTTTATTTAATGACAATAAAAAAATGTATTTTGATTTCAAGCTTAACAACAATAACTCAGATGTTAATAATATAATTAAAATATTAAGTGATTTTAAAATAGTAGAAAATATAACAAAGGCTCAAAATGATAGATAAAGAAAGCATGGGATTAATAATTGAAAATATTGATGAAAATATTACAAAAACAGTAGCTTGTGTATTTGATGAAACTGGTGGACTTGTTGGATCAAGTCCAGAATGTTTGTTTTGGATACAAGATAAAAATAATTCTGTTAAAGAAAAACATATGAAGATTACTTTTGAAGAAGGTTTTTTTACTATGACGCCTATAGAAGGTAGTGATATTTTTTATAATAATTCTTTTTCTAGGTTGGAAGATGGTTATGAAATTATTATTAATAAAGGTGATGTTTTAAAGTTAGGTCTTATTGAGTTGCGTTTTGTTGATTCAAAAGAGATTAAACAAGAAACTTTAAAGCAAGCAAAAGAAATAAAAGAAATAGAAAAACACACACAGATGGATGAAATAGAGCTAAAACCTAGAGGAAAAATAGATGGTTTAGATTTTAAGGCAAAAGAAAACATTAAAGAACTTATTGAAACAAAAATAGATTATAGTTTTATTGAGGATAATAATATTAAAAATTCCGAAGTTATTATGGAATCTAATTCTTCTGTTAATTTAGATTTTACTTATGAAAATATAGGAAAAATTTTAGATAAATTGCAAAATGAATTATCACAAAATCGTAAAAAAACAATACTAAATGATAATTTCCAAAAATTAAATATAGATGATTTTCAAACGATTATTTCAAAAATTCCGCTTATTAAAGATACAAAACTAATTAATCTTGTTGTATTAAAATTAATTACTAAAGAATTGTATTCACCTGTATTTAAAGAGATGGAAGAAGATATTTTTGTGACTTATTTGCAAAACGCCTTACAAAATATCATCAAAAATGATCAAAATATATTTGAAAATTTGACTTTACTGTCTTTAAATAAATACAAAGAAAAATAATTTTTCAAAGTAAAGTAAGATAATTTTCCAAAATTAAATTTAAAAAAGGAGTATCAAATGAAAATCACAATGATAATTCTAAGCTTGTTTTCTTTAGTATCTTTAAGTGCATGTGCTTTTAAAGAAAATAAAGCAAGTAAATTAGAAACTCTTGCAAGTAATTATGGTGGAATTTATATCTTTGATAAAAAAATAAGAGAAGAGATATTGGAAAATGAAAGAAAGATAAAAGAATATAATCAATGGATTAATAATATATCTGCTTCTGATGAAGAGTTAAGAGCTAATATTAAAAAGTAATGATGTAGAAAAAAATTCCCTCAAGTCCTTTCTAATGGTTGTAAATATTATCGTAGTGATTATAGACATAAAGGTAAAGCTAATTTTGGTTTCAAAGATAAACCCGAATTTGCATACTATGAAGATCAATTTAAAGCATACATGGGTGAAGAAAACTATAAAAAATTAAGACCTTATCTAGGTATGAGAAGTTATTATGTATACAAGGGTAAAAAATACCCTGTTACTTTTTCTACTATGATAGATTATAAAGTAAAAAGCTATGGATTATTTGGAGATGAAGGAAGAGGATTTAGCTTTTCTAGCATTAGTCGTAAAAGTGTAGGAGGAGGATCTTTTCATTATTTTACTAATGGTAAATTTATAAAAAGTGATGAAAAATATACAGGACAAAGTTACTGATGAACCCTAAAGAACTTATTTCTCAAATCAAAGACTATGCTAATTGTGCAGATGCTAGTTATGCTATGTTGCAATATGTTTGGGAAAATATAGAGCAAGATGATTATAAAGCAGATAAACTTACTTTTGGTGATAAATTAAAGCAAGATATTGTTATGAAAAATAGTAAAAGGGAAAATATTGTAAAACCTAAAAATACAAACACAGCTTATGCTTGTGCTATACAAGCTCGTTTTGAACAAAATAAAATAGTTAAAATAGAACCTAAATATTGTATTTCTCTTATAAATACTTGTTTTGATAGTAAAGAAATAACATTGGATAATGATATTAGCAGGGTAGGGTTAAATGATGCACTGAGTAAAAGAACTATTGATTTTGTAAATAGATTTAAACTTTTAAAACATCAGCCCAACACTACAAATTGTCTTATGAAAAAACAGAGAAAATTAAGAGGAGTTAATAAATGCTAGAATTCTTTATTAATCTTTTAATATTTATTCTTATATTTTTCTTTTTTGTTTTTATATTTTCTGTTATTTTATATTTTATCTTTAAAATTTTTTATAAATTAAAAAATAAAACAAAAACTATAAATTTTAAAACAATATTTAAAAAATTTACTTTGTTTCTTTTACCTGCATATCTTTTATTATTCTTAGTAGGAGGATGTTCTTATAAATATATGGATCCGCAGTATTATGAGTTTAGGAGCTTGTGTAAAGATATAGATAATAAAGTAATAATTTACAATAAAGCTTATTGGGAAATATTCAGCAATAGAGAAAAAGGAAATACAATGCATGATGAAAAAGGAGAATTCTTTTTTAATCAAAAAATAAATAAAAAAATATATTTTGATTTTAAAAAATCAGAAAGCATTAATGTGTTGCAAAAAAATAAATTTACTTTAACAGAAGTTACATTTGAAGATTATTATGATGGTATTCATTATTCAACACACTTATCTTATATTTATAATGATTATGGTATATTTTTGGGAGGTGATGAGGGTGCTGGATTCTATTTTAGATATCATAAAAGACTGTATTGTGAAGATATTAGATAAAAAATTAGAAAGATAATTTGAGATTTAGATTTTTGGAATAACAAATGAGCAAAAACATTAAAACACAAGAAGCTAAATTAGACTTAATCACTAAATTTTTAGACTATGCTAATTGTGCAGATGCTAGTTATGCGATGTTGCAATATGTTTTTAAAGGTGTAATTAAATATAAAAATGATAATGGCAATGAATTAGAAAAAAAAGTAGATACCCAAAGACTAGGTGATAAGCATAATAATCAAAATTCTACCTATGCAAGAGCTATACAAGCTCGTTTTGAACAAAATAAAATAGTTAAAATAGAACCTAAATATTGTATTTCTCTTATAAATACTTGTTTTGATAGTAAAGAAATAACATTGGATAATGATATTAGTAGGGTAGGATTGAATGATGCACTGAGTAAAAGAACTATTGATTTTGTAAATAGATTTAAACTTTTAAAACATCAGCCCAACACTACAAGTGGCTTTAGTGTTACTTTGTTTGGAGAAAAAAGAAAACAAATTGATAGTAAAACTAAAGAAAAAATCTATACAAGTGAATATGGCTATATCAATTATATTTTAGCCATTAGAGGAATAGAGCCTAAGGAAGTCAAATAATGAAAAAGTTTCTTGCACCTAAAAAGATTATCTTAGTATTTATTACATTATTTGGAATTTATCTACTTGGAATCCCGCTTTATTATACTCCTTATGAATTACAACCAAGTTATTGGAAGTTTAAGAAAATATGTGAGTTAGATATTACACCGCCTTCTAAAAAAAAGAACAGAGAAAGCATTAAAATTATTTGGAGTTAATCCTAGTGATTTACAAAATAATTTAAAACTTGAGAATAATAATTATATTGCACGATTTAGATATGATACTGAGAGAATAAAAGCTCAGTTAAATATTAAAATGGATTTGGAAAAAAATATAATAGAAATCAATGAATCAGGCTCAATTTGGTATGATTGGAGACCTATGATATTAGGCAATGAAGGCAATATGGATTTTAGAGTTATGTGGAATAATTATATTACCTGTGGTGATATCTATATTAAAGAGATGCCAGAATGTTTTAAAGATAATAAGTTTATCTGTAATTTTAAGGAGGCAAAATGACAAATAAAGAGATAGTTGAAAAACTACGAGATAACGCTGAGTTAGCATGGGCTAGCTATGGATATTTTCACTATTTTTTAGAACAGCAAAGTAAATCTCACTTTCTTGTAATGCAAGATAGGCAAGGCAATGAAATTAGAGACGCTGACAATAAACCTAAAATTCAAGAAATTTACATTACGGATATTTTGAATACAAACTATAAAAATCATAGAGTTGTTGAATTCGTTCAGTTAGATAAAGAACAAAAAGAAATTACTATCAGCAAGCTCGATGGCGACTTCTCCCCACTCCAAGCCAAACAATTCTTAGATAGATATGATTTATTAATCCATCAAACAAATACAGAGTCAAGCTTTTCTGCTGCTTTGTTCTATGATACATACAAAGATGGTTTCGTGGTGTGGTTTAGGGAAACAGAATGCGGATTCTAAAAATACTTTATATTTGTTGGATTATATTATGTGTTGTAGGTTGGTTTATATCTCCTATTGTTGGACATAATCCAAATAGGGTTGAGGAGTTTTTTATAATGCTTGGTTGGATAGTCTTTCCACTAATGATAGCCAATCTATGGCTTTTTGGAATAACAAGAATTAAAAAATATTTAAGGAATTTTTTAATATTGTTTTTATATTACCCTTTGGCATTTGCTCTGTTTTTGGTGCTAAATTAACTTTAGGAGACTAAATGAAAGAATTAATCAACAATCTAAGAGACTATGCCGAGTTGGCTCAAGCAAGTTATTTTAACTTTATGTATATCAATAACGATGAGCGAGAAATGGATAGTTATAAAATAGGGCAAAATAGATTCCCTAAAGATAAAGACAATATAGAAAATTTAGAATATACAAAGACCTTATCTAAAAAATATAAAGATTATTTTATTTATGATGATTCCATTGCACTATATCCGACACTTAATGGAGAATTTGGGGAGATTCAAGCTAAAAACTTTGCTAAAAAATATGAGATTAAATTCCACCAACCAAATACGGCTTCTGGCTTTAGTGCTACTTTGTTTTATGATAAAGAAAAAGATAAGTTTGTAGTAGGGTTTAGGGGGACAGAGGGACTTTGGAGTATGGATACTTTGGCGGATATAGGGCTTACCTTTGGTAAGGGCGATTTTCAACTTAATGCTTTAAAGCAATTTTTATTAGACATAGCACCTATTTTAAACAAAGTAGATTCAAATAATATTATTTTTATAGGGCATTCTTTAGGCGGATATTTAGCAGTTATAGCAATGCAATTTTGCGATACTATTGATAGGAGCTTAAATACACAATTTAATGCAATCAAATTTATGGCATCGCAAGTCTATACTTTTAATTCTCCTGCTATTGATGAGATTGATAATATGCTAATGCGGGCTTTGGCAGCATTATTAGATAAAAATATTATGGAGCAAGTCTTAAATCCTCAAAAAGTATATTGTGTCTATGACAGCGGTGGTATAAATATCATCGCTTCTGCTCAATATGGCTCACACAATAGACTGCCTATCTATACGGGTAAAGATTCTCACTCCATAATCCCCCTAACTCAAACTCTTTACTTCTACTCCTATCTTTTAGAATTAGATGCTAACCATAACAAAGTCAAAGATAAAAGTTTTAGTGAATGTATAGAGTATCTTAATCATTTTATGAAAAATATTCAAATATATACAGAAACTTTTGTGTTAAAAAATAATGCTATTAATAATAAAAATTTCGCTCTTAAAAATGGACCTCTTGGGCTTTTAAGAAGCTCTCCAAAAAAAATCAATCATTTTGAATATTTTCTTTCATTAATAGCCACTATAATGCAAGAAACAAATGGTATTTTAGAAGAGGTTGGAGATAATTATTATACAAGCTATAAAGCTCCTACCATTAGTCAAATAAAAATCATAGATTTTATTTTAAAGGCACATGAAAAAGAAAAATATATTTTAATTCTTGATAAAAATGATTTTAATAAATACAGAAAAGATAGTTCCTTTATTAATAATCAAGAAAATTTAGCTCATAAAATTGCCATTGGGGAATTTAGAATTTTTATTGTGGTTTATAAAGATATGAAATGTCTTGAAAATATTAATAATATAACAAAAATATACAGATATAATTCAAAAAGTTATAAAATAAAAGATCAAATTTGGGATGAACAATATTTAGGTGGAGTTTGTAAAATATCACAAGCTTTGTATTTTAATGGAAAAGCTAAAATAGGTATTATTTAGGAAAATTATGATAGGTAGAGACTTTTTATATTCTATTCATAAAGATAAAAAAAGTATTTATTTGTTTTGTGAAAATAAAAGCATCATTGATTGTCAAAGTATTTATGATGAACTTTACAAATTAGAAGCAACGACAGATTTTACTTTTGAAGAACTCCAAAACTACCAAGCTTATATCTTTTTAAACTCTACCCTC